>NZ_CANCWN010000015.1:0-47447 GCF_947381485.1 Limosilactobacillus avium
CTGTAAGTTAGGTATCTTGAATACAGGTATAACATCCTAAATACTACTCTATGTTCCCAGAAGCGCGGTCATTAATGGCCGAGTAGTTCACATACTTCTTTATACTTTTTGACAAACCACGAAAAACGGCGCCAGCCCGCAATTGAGGCTGACGCCGTATTAACTTATTTAGTAGATAATCACTGGTTCACCCTTAGAGAGGGCGTGGAAACCAATTCCGGCGTTTTCGGGGTGCATGTTAATGCAGCCGTGTGAACCACCGCCGGTTTCCTTGTAGGCCGTCTTTGACCAGTCGTGGCGCCAACTGGCATCGTGGAAACCACAACCAGAAAGGGTAAATGGCGACCAGTACTGGACTGGACTGCTGTACTTGGATCCATCATCGTTGGTGCCCCGCAGGACCGATGGACTCTGCTGGTACATGATGTACCATACGCCCTTGGGAGTCCGGTTACCGGCGTTATTGCTCCCGCTGACGATGTCGGTACTCAAAACGCACTTGCCATTCTTGTAGAACCAGGCGTGCTGCTTGGCGAGGGAAACCGCGACGTAGGTTTTTCCAAGCCCGTCGTTGCTGATATTGTTGTACCCTGTTCCAAGATGGCTGTAGCCCTTGCCGTAAATATCGTTTTCGGCGTTAACCTGCTTCTTATTGGCGACCAGGGCACTTGCCAATGACTGGCCAGCCTGCTTACTGCTGATCTTCCAGCCGTAAGTCCCGGAATTCGTGGTGGTGACCACCTTTCCGGAAGCCGTCTTGAACTTGAAGGCCCTTCCCAAAGTGGCCTGCTTACGGTTAATCTGGTTGATCTTGGCCTTAATCGGTCCCGTCTTAAAGCTGTAATGACCGTTTTGGTAGGTGGCCCGGGCCACAACCTCAGCCGTGGTGAACCGGTAGTCCTTGTTTTGTACCCGGTAGGTCACGCTCCGGCCCTCAAGCTTGGTCAGCTGTTTCTTCTCGTTTTGCACAGTCGCACTGTTCGCGCTGAGGGGGATGATGAACTTTGGCTCCAGGTGGACGGTCCCATTGACAAATTCCCGGCTAACAGTCCTGGTTAACCCCTGGTCACTGTACTGGGTGCCCTTGACGGCGGGGATGACCTTCACCTTGCCATCCTGGTAGACGGCGTAGGCATCGTGGGGTGCCCGCCGGCCGCTGTTGAGCTGCTGGAGGCGGTTATTTACGGCCGCGTCGATGTCACCAAGTGCCGACTTATCTAGATTGGCCGGCTCAACAATCAGGTTGACCCGCCGCCGGGACGGGAAGAAGGTGTACTGCTCATGGAGTGCCTTAACGATCCGCCCCTTGTCGCTGGCGGTAAAGCCTGACCGGGTCGGCTTCCCGACGTAGACGAGCTTTTGCTTCACGTAAATCTTTGACGTTCGCTTCGTCTTGCTGACTTTATCATAGGCCTGTTGGGCGGTTAAGCCACCAACCGCCACGTGGTTAATGGTGACGTTGCGGTTGAAGTGGTTCCGCTGGTGCAGGTGAACGCCCAAAAGCAACACCAGCAAAAGCACGACCACCCCAGCAATGACCTTTTTCAGGGTTAGATTTTGCATTATTCAGTCCTCTTTGTCATATTTACTAGAGTCATATTACTGCGAATTGATGAAAATACAAGTGTTTGGCTTGCGGCAACTGCCCAGGGCCCCAACGTACCAACAGGGAGATAAATATTAATTTATAGGGCCATTCCCTTTGGCAAAAGTATCCACTATCGACGTGATGAGGATAATGATAAAACAAGTTATCGGGCAACGAGGGGGAGCGCACCAGATGTTAAGCTTTCAAAAGGATGTTGAATTGCCGTCTGCAGCGTCCCTATAATGGGGGATAAACTACGATAAGGTGGCGGTTATGATGATGAAAATGTATATTGCGGACGCCTTTACCAAGGAACTGTTCAAGGGTAACCCGGCGGCCGTGTGCTTTGTTGACCAGTGGCCCAGCGATGACCTGATGAGAAAGATTGCCATGGAGAACCGCTTCTCCGAGACAGCCTTTACCATCAAGCAGGACGACCACCACTACCTCCTTCGCTGGTTCACCCCGGGCGGCGAGATCGACCTCTGCGGGCACGCCACCCTGGCCACAGCCTTCATCATTTTTCAGACGGCGGCTCCTGCATCGACCGCGACGATTACCTTCACAACCACTAAGAGCGATGATCTGACGGTAACGAAGGTGGGGGATAAGTACGAGATGGCCTTCCCGTCCTATGACCTGAAGCCAATCGCGGTGACGGCTGAAATGACGGCGGCCTTCGGAGCCCGGCCGGTGGAAGCCTACTTGGGGCGGGACCTCCTCTGCGTTTTTGATGACGAACAGCTAGTCCGGCAGATGAACCCTGACCAGGAAAAGCTCAAGCACTTACCGGGCCTTTTGCAAAACGTCACCGCTCAAGGGACCGCCTACGACTGTGTTTCCCGGTCCTTTGCCCCCAAACTAGCAGTAGCCGAGGACCCCGTCTGCGGGAGTGGCCACTGTCACATCATTCCGTACTGGGCGAAAAAACTGGGGAAAGATAAACTAGTGGCTTACCAGGCCTCCCCGCGGGGTGGTGTCCTCTACTGCAACTACCAGGGGGCCATTACCAAATTAGCTGGTCACGCCGTCCTCTATTCCAGTGGGACCCTGCATATTTAGCCCCGGCGGATAAACAAATTTGGTCCAAATGTTAAAGAAAACCTTTACAAAAAGTTAGTGAGCAAGTACACTATAGGTAAATTGAAAGTTAGTTTTCTTCGGGGCCGGGTGAAATTCCCAACCGACGGTGACAAGGCAACTTGAAGTCCGTGACCCGCTAGTCGACAGTGACCAGCGGTTGAACCAGTGCAAGTCTGGTACCGACAGTATAGTCTGGATGGGAGAAGAAAAACGCTGTACAACACTACCAGTTTAAAATGACCCCGGATGACACCTTTGTTATCCGGGTTTTATTTTTACCCGCAGTGCCGTCAAAGGTGAAAGCTTAGCGCCCCAGGAGAAATCTTGGGACGCTTTTTTTGTTGGAGGGTGATGGAAATCAACGACCAGTACTTTATGAAAATCGCCATTGACCAGGCCAAACAGGCGACAGCCACCTGGCAGAATCCCCAGGTGGGTGCCGTAGTGGTCAAAGATGGTGAAATCCTTGCGAGTGGGCACACCCAGCGATTCGGTGGACCCCACGCGGAACGGGACGCCCTGACCAAACTCACGTCGGCACAGACCCAGGGGGCCACCCTTTATGTAACCCTGGAACCCTGCAACCACTACGGTAAGCAGCCCCCCTGCACCCAGTTGATCATCGACCGGGGGATTAAGCGGGTTGTCATTGCCGAGACCGACCCCCACTCCCTGGTGACGGGGAAGGGGATCGCCCAGTTACGCCAACACGGCATTACGGTGGTGATCGGGGTCAGTGAGCAGGCGGCCGCCCAGGTGAACCCCCACTACAACTTCTTCTTCCGCCACGGTCGTCCCTGGATCACGCTTAAACAGGCCATCAGCCTTGACCACCGTGTCAGTGCGGGCCCGGGACAGCGGACGGTGATCACTAACCGGGCGGTCTATGACCGGGTCCACCAGGAACGGGCCCGCTTTCAGGGGATTGTCATTGGCAGCACCACGGCAATTGTTGATAACCCAACATTGGTTCCCCAACCACAGCCGGCCTTCATGCCCGTGCGGATTGTTCTCGACCGGCGGGGGCGGTTAGCCGACCATCCCCAGTTGAAACTCCTCCACGATGGCCTGGCACCGACCTGGGTATTTACGGCCAGCCCAACCCTCGCTGACCGACTCAGCGCAACCACTGCCCGAGTATTCTGCCTGCCCACCTGTGGGGTAGAGGAGGTCGTTGCGGCGGTCGCCAAGGAGGGCCTCCAGTCGTTGTACGTTGAAGGGGGCCCGACGATTCACCGGGCCTTTGCGGCGGCTGACTTGGTCGAAGAGGTGACCACCTACATTGGCCCCCAGATGCTGGGACAAAACGGGGTTGCTGCCTTTACCCCGCCGGTCCCGTGGTCGTTTTTGGACCGGCAAGTGGAGCTGTTAGGAGATAACGTCAGGATCACAGAAAGGAAGCAGGAACATGTTTAGTGGCTTAGTTCAGGGAACTGGGAAGGTCCAAAAGCTGGCGGAGCAGGGCGAGACAATTGAGCTGACAATCGCCCCGACCAGTCCGGCACTAGTAGAAGAGTTGGCAATTGGTGATTCGGTCGCAATTAACGGGACCTGCCTAACCGTGGTCGGGCAAACGGGGACGCTTTTCCACGTCACCCTCATGCCCCAGACCTTTGAGAAGACGACGTTTAAGGACCTTCAGCCCGGTGACCTGGTAAACCTCGAGCGGTCCCTGCAGGTTGGTGACCGCCTGGAAGGGCACATTGTGACGGGCCACGTCGATGAGGTGACGGTGGTCCGGGAAGTGACGCCCAACGAGAACGCCATTGAGGTTCGCTTTGCCCTGCCGGCCCGCCTGGCTAACCAGGTGGTTCCCCAGGGGAGCGTCGCCATCAACGGGGTGAGCCTGACCGTCATGGACACCGGCGCGGACTGGTTCTCCGTCGGCCTGATTCCCCATACCCAGACGGTGACCAACCTGGATGACCTCCAGGTGGGCAGCCGGGTCAATATGGAAACTGATATTTTAGGAAAGTACGTTGCCGCAAATTTGCAGAAAGGGGCACAATAATGGACGTTAAAAAGATTCAAGCCGCAATTGACCACCTCAAGAAGGGTGGCCTGGTAATTGTAATGGATGACTTAGACCGGGAAGCTGAAGGGGACATGATTGGGCTGGCAAGTAAGGCCACCCCGGAGAAGGTCAACTTCATGACCAAGTATGCCCGGGGGCTAATGTGCGTCCCGATCGCGCCAGCGGTTGCTAAGCGGTTGGCCCTGCCCCAGATGACGGCGGACAACACCGACCCGTTTGGCACGGCCTTTACCATCAGTGTGGACCACAAGTCGACGACTACTGGGATCTCCGCCTTTGACCGCTGGCGGACGATCACCCACCTGGCCGACCCACAGGCCACCAACGCGGACTTCTATAAGCCCGGCCACATCTTTCCGCTGGTTGCCAAGGAAAACGGGGTGCTGGAACGGGACGGCCACACGGAAGCGGCCGTTGACCTGGCCAAGTTGGCTGGGGAGGAGCCGGTGGCCTATATCTGCGAGATCTTAAAGTCCAACGGGGAAATGGCCCGGTCCAAGGAACTTCACGAGAAGGCGGCTGAGTTCAGCCTGCCAATCATTACCATCAAGGACCTCCAGGAGTACCGGCGCAGTCGGGTTAGCCAGCCAGCTGAGGAGGTCCATCTGCCGAGCGAGTATGGTGACTTCCGACTCCGTCACTTTGCCGGGGATAATCTGGCCCTCATCAAGGGTGATGTTTCCGGGGACGAACCGGTGCTGGTCCGCCTGCATTCCGAGTGCTTTACGGGGGATGTCTTTGGCTCCTTGCGTTGTGACTGTGGGCCCCAACTCCACGAGGCCATGCGGCGGATTAACGCGGTTGGTCGGGGCGTCGTCCTCTACCTTCGCCAGGAAGGTCGCGGGATTGGCCTTGAGAATAAACTGCGGGCGTACCACCTCCAGGAGGAGGGGTACGACACGGTTGAGGCCAACACGGCACTGGGCTTCAAACCAGATGAGCGCCAGTATAAGGTGGCTGCGCAGATCCTCCGCCAGTTGGGGATCACGAAGATTGACCTTTTGACCAATAATCCGGATAAGATTGACCAGTTAGCGGCAGCGGGGATCACGATTCATGACCGCCTGCCACTGGAAATTCGGGCAAACAAGTACGACCGCCGCTACCTCGCAACGAAGAAGAACAAGTTCCACCACCTATTAGATTTGGAGGCATAATCATGGAAGAAATTACGGGAAAGTTTAACCAAAGCAACGCACGTGTGGGAATCGTGGTCGCCGACTTCAACGGCGCCGTCACGAGTAAGCTGGTTACGGGGGCCGTGGCCACGCTCACCAAGTTTGGCCTGGCAGATGACCAGGTGACGGTTTTCCACGTCCCGGGTGCCTTCGAGATTCCCTTTGCGGTTAAGAAGCTCCTGGATAAGGGGGAATTTGATGGCATCATGACCCTCGGGGCGGTAATCAAGGGCGAGACCGACCACTATGACCTGATTTGCCAGAACGTGGCCCGGGGGATCATGGAACTGAATCTCCAAGGGAAGGTCCCGGTAACCTTTGGCATCCTGACGACCGATAACATTGAACAGGCAATGCAACGGGCCGGCCTGAAGATGGGCAATGAGGGCGCCAGCACGGCCCAGAGCCTACTTGAGATGATGTCACTGAGTGGACAAATTTAAAACGCTTTCTTTTTTGCCGAAGTATTTCCCTTTTTGCCGAATAATTTCCTAAAGCACCTGCCCTTTATTTTTAAGATAGGGGTAAATCGTTAAAGAAGGGGAAATTATGTTAGGTATAAAAAATGTTTTAATTAATGCCCGGCCCCATCCATTGGGCGTTGGTCAAGAAGTCAATGTTTCATGGCAACTAAAGAGTGATCAGAAGAGCACTAACCAGGTTGCTTACCAGGTGAAGGTGTTTCACATGAAACATCAAGTTCTTGATACCGGGCGAGTTACTAGTGCTAAGAACTCCTTTATTACACTTCATCCCGATAAGAAGTGGCTGAGCAATGCTGATTACCGGGTAATCGTGATGGCTTGGGATAACCACCACAACCAGGCGACTAATGCGACATCGTTCAGTACCAGTCTTTTGTCACCCCATGATTGGCATGCCCAGTGGCGGCGGGTGGATCGACCTTACCAACAACGTCAAAAGGGATTTAACCACCAACCACCAGCCAGTTTGTTCCGTCGTATCTTTCGCCTCGCTGATAAGACGGTTGCCCGGGCCCGGATTTTTGCAACAGCCTTAGGAGCCTACCAAATAACAATTAACGGTCACCATCCTGATAAGCGTAAATTGGCGCCCGGCCACACGGCCTACCGCCGAATCCTCGATTTTCAAGACTACGATGTGGTTGAGCTGTTGCAAGCCGGTCAGAACATCATTGGAATGGAGGTCGGTGACGGCTGGTACTGTAACCCACAGACAATGCCGCCAATCAAGGGATTGAAACCGGATCACGCGGTACTATTTCAGCTAATGATTGATTACCAAGACGGCAGTCATGAACTAGTAGTTTCGGATGAAGCAACCCAGTGGCAAGAAAGCCCGGTCCAGGCTGCCGACCTGTATGCTGGTGAACTGTACGATGCCACTAAGAAGGTGGCGGGGTGGAATACCGTGGCTGCAACTTCCGGTTGGCGGTCGACAGTTGCTACAGAATATCCCCTGGTTAATTTACGGCCACAAATAAAGATGCCTGTACGACCAGTCTGTGAGTTAAAACCGGTCAAGCTAATCCACGCGCCTAATGGTGACCAGATTTTGGACTTCGGTCAGGTCCTAGCAGGGGTTGTCCGCTGCCGGATCAACGAAGAAAGTGGTCACCAGGTTAGCCTGGAACATACCGAAGTTCTCGACAAGGATGGCAACTACTTTATTAACACCAAGAGCGCGCTTGGGGTAACAGAGCAAAAGGACGTCTATATTGCCGACGGCCAGCCGGCGACCTTCGTACCTGACTTTACTTACCACGGCTTCCGTTACGTTCGTCTCAAGGGCTTTAGCAAGATTGACCTGGACGACTTTACGGCAATTGTCCTCTCTTCAACTGGTGAGGATTTAGGGAGCTTTAAGTGCTCAAACCAGCTAGTTAACCAACTCTACCATAATATTCTCTGGAGTCAGCAGGCGAATTTCTTCTCGATTCCAACCGATTGCCCCCAACGAGAAAAGGCCGGTTGGACTGGTGACGTTTGGGTTTACGGCCGGACGGCGCTGGAGAACGCCAACGAGACGCCCCTCTTAACTGAGTGGCTGGAAAATTTGGCTGCTGACCAAGAGGAAAACAATGGTATTGTCACCTTTACCTGTCCGGACACTAGCCAGTATCATGATTCGGGAGTAAAGATGGGGAAACAATTTGGTTGTAATGGCATCGTCAACTCCGCTGGTTGGGGGGACGTAGCAATCCACCTGCCAATCACGATGTATAACATTACTGACAATTTGGCGATCATTCGCCGCCAATACACAAGTATGCGCGCCTGGGGGGAGTACATTATTCGCCAGGCCCGGCAACGCAAGCCTGGTAGTCGCCTGCCAGATAAGATAGAGCTTCACCTGTGGAACACTGGCTTTCAGTATGGTGAATGGCTGATTCCAAGTGAAGCTACGGATAGCCAAGATTTTAAACAGATTATCGCCAATATGGCGCACTCGGCTTGTTATACGGCGCCAATTATTGGGTGGCTGTCAATGGTTGAATTGGCTAAAGCAGCGCAATTGCTACATAAGACCGGTGACCAGGTCAAGTATCAGACTGAGGCTGACTTAATGAAGTACGCGATTCAGCACGGCGGGGTAATTGACGCGGATGGCAACATGCCGTCAGACCTAATGGGGGCCTATGTTATGCCGATTGTCTTTGAACTAGTTCCGGCCCAGTTCAAGGACAAATTTGCTAGCCGCCTGTGTACTATTTTGCGGAAAAATAACTACCGGTTAGATACCGGTTTTCTCGGCACCCCCTTCCTACTTGACGCCCTGTGCAGGATCGGCCGGCGGGACCTAGCTTACCGGGTACTACTGCAGGAACAAACGCCAGGCTGGGTGGCGGAGGTTAAGCGGGGGGCAACGACTATTTGGGAGAGTTGGATTTCTTATGATAAGGATGGTAATCCGCTGCCAACTTCCTTTAACCATTACGCTAATGGCTGTGTCGCTAACTGGATGTTTAAAGACATTGGGGGCTTGGACCAGGAGAAGACTGACCATGGCTTTACTCAGCTGGTCTTCCAGCCCCATGTTGGATACGGTATTACCAACGCCCAGCGGACCTATGTAACAAGCCAGGGGACTGCCAAATGTGACTGGCGTGTAAGGGATGGTCATTTTGATATTCAAATTGAGGTACCAGCTAATTCCCGGGCCCGGGTGATGTTGCCAAACGGGCAGCAACACTATGTGGGGAGTGGTCATTACCACTTTGGCTGCCAAGTGAAATAGTTAGGAATTAAAATAACGACGTGGATTAGAAATCGTCATTTGCAGATTTCTGATCCACGTCGTTATTTAGTTTTAATATCGTTCTTTAATGATCTCTTGCAGGGACTTTCCCTGGGTATGCGGGGTCCAGATGACCCCAACAACTAGGGAGATAACAAGGAAGAGAATCAAGACAGTCCCCAAAACCTTTAATCCACCAATCTTCAATAATGAAGGAAAAACCAGTGACCAGATACCAGAGCAGCCATAAACAATGAAGAAGGATAAGCCCTGGGCACTGGCCCGGTACTTAGCGGGGAAAAGTTCAGTTGTCCATAGGCTGTACCATTGTTGGGCCCCCAGTCCGGCCGCCAAACCGTAGATGAGGATAAACAAAATTAAACAGGTCCAGTTCATTCCGCCGTAGGTTAGAATTACCCAGGCAACGATTTCTCCCAGGGCCCCGCAGGCAAATAACCGGCGGTAGGGATAACGGTCACCGAGTTTGGCAAAGAAAAAGTAGGTACCTAGTCCGGTGCATGCCCAGAGGACCATCTGAAGGGCATTGGCTTGAAGATTAGTCAGTCCCCCGGCTTGGACGTAGACGTAGGGCATGAAAAAGCCCATTGCGCCAGCGACAAGGTTCCAGAAGAGGTAGACCCCCAGGAGGAAGAGCAGCGACTTGAGGTTGGTTGGATTAGTAAAGAGGGCCCGGTACGGGTGCGCATCCTGGTGGCCACTTGCTGGCGGCGTAATCTTCGCCAGCTGGCACTGCAGTCGCCAAGTGATGATGGCGACGATACTCAGCAGGCTAAAAAGGATCCGGGTACCAATTAGGCCCAGTGGTGCGACCATCCCCCCAATTGCATAGATAATTGCGGGACCGATTGTCCAGGCAAATTGGGTGATTCCCACACTATGGGCCCGGCCGTGAGAATCGGTTGACTCACCGGCATAGGTCCAGGTTGTAGGAATCCCCCCGCCAACGGCTAGACCGGTCACGATAAAGCCGGTCAAAAGAAGGAAAAAGTTAGGGGCGCAGATAATTAGTATCGTCCCGAGCAAGTAGACCAGCATATCATAGCGAAAGATCATCTGCCGTCCCCACCGATCAGCAATCCAACCACCAATTAGGGCACCAAAGGCAGCGCCAAAAGCGTTAGCAGAACAGGCTCCCAGAGCTCCAACTTGAAGACTGCTCAAATTAAGGCTTTTTGTCCACAGGGCGAGCCCCGTACTACCGGTAACAATCGCCCCGGAATTTAAGAAATTAGCTAGTGGGACAGATTTAGCAGCGCGTGCGTTGATTTTACTTGTCATGGCGACCCTCCTACTTCAGTGCCTGCAGTTGCTGGTCAACTTTATCCAGGTCGGCTTTGTCAATTCCCAGTGGTCCACCATATTGGAGTAAGAATGGCCGGAGGGGCTGGTCAAAGACATCCTTTGGCAGCCGGCTCAGCTGCGGGAGACTGGTAAGCAGGCAGTCCTTGACCTTTTGATTAGCGAAGAGGTCCTTAATTTTACAGTTATTGTTAAAGACATACAGGAGGGGCCGGTCACTTGTGTAGGTGACGTCATAATGACCAGCACTTAGGTGGCAGGTGTGGTCATTAAAATTAGCGAAGATCTTGTTTGCTAGGGGAGCCTCCTGGTCAGCTAAGTAGGGCAGCTTAATAGTTGCCTGACAGTTGAATGGGACCGTTAGTTTGATATTCAGGTGGTGGTTATCGATAATTTGCCAGCTGATGTGCCAGTCACCACCAGCACCATGGTATGAAGCCGTGACAAACCTCAGCGACTTATCCGGGTGGGGAGCAAAGGCGAGGTTAGTAAAACCAATGTGGTTGGGGTCTTGGTGGAGACCAGCGGCATACCTAAATAGCCACTCAACGATGGACCCGTATGAGTAGTGATTAAGGCTCGACATTGAGGTTTCAATTTTACCGTCGGGGTTAACCGAATTCCACCGTTCCCAAATAGTTGTTGCGCCCATCTTAACGGCATATAGCCAGGAAGGAAAATCAGTATTGAGGAGGAGCTTGTAGACTAAGTCGGTCATCTTGTTTTGGGTAAGGACGTCTCCCAGTAACGGCGTCCCAGTAAAGCCGGTTTGCAGGTGGTCGCAATTGTCGCTAAAGGCTTTCCGCAGCATTGCCCGAACCTGGTCTGGATTCTTGCTGAGCTGGTATTTTAGCGCGAGTAACAACCCGGTCTGGGTCGCAATGCACGGCCGCCCGTTCGGCGCAAAGAACTCGTCTTCAATTCGCTGGCGAACCCGGCTAGCAAGCTCTTGGTAGCGGTCAGCTAGCTTGGTGTTACTGAGTAGGTTAGCGGCCTGGCTAACAATCATTGCACTATTGAAGTAGTATACGTCCGCAATGAAGCCCGCGTCTGTTCCACCGAAGACCTCGTTAGGATCATGGCGGGGGTTGTCTAATGCCAGCCAATCACCCCACTGGAAGACCCGCTCCCAGCCGTGGTCGTTGCCGTCAACTTTAGTAATGTAGTCAACCCAGTCGCGCATTAAAAAGAAGTTATCCCTGAGAATGTTACGGTCACCATAGAACTTGTAGAGGGTCCACGGGATAATCGTCGCAACGTCTCCCCAAACAGCTGCTGACTGCTTATCCTTGATGTAGTCGGGGATGACGTTGACGATACGGCCGTCACCTTTTTCCTGTTCCGTTCGCATGTCAAAGAGGTACTTTTTGTAAAAAGCTGCCGTGTCGGCAAAGTAAGTTGCTGTGGGGCAGAAGACCTGTGCATCCCCTGTCCAGCCCAGCCGCTCATCCCGCTGGGGACAGTCTGTTGGTGTATCGATGAAGTTGCTGTGCATTCCCCAACGGGCGTTATGAACCAGCTGGTTAATATTCTTATTTCCCGTACCGAGCTGCCCAGCGGGGGTCAAATCGGAGTAGAGGGCAAGACCGACAAAGTCATCCTTAGTAATGTTTTCCCAGCCGGTAACCTTAACATAGCGGTAACCATAGTAGGTAAATTGGGGACGAATCGTGTGCGGCTTCCCGTCAGAAACGTAGGAGAATTCTTGCTTGGCCGACCGTAGATTACCACGGAAAAAGCCGCCGTCCTGAAGGTGCTCACCAAATTGCAAGTAGAGGATGCTTTCTGCGGGACGGTCAACGGTAATCTGGAATGTCCCCGCAAAGTTTTGCCCCAGATCAAGGACGGTTTCGCCCTTAGCAGTGTGAATGATTCGTTTAACTGGTAGCTTTTCATGGATCTTAACCGGCAAGGATAGGCGGCCATGAAGTGGGGCGTGCTGGCTTTGATCGAGCTGGGCCGGGGTCAATTCAACTGGTTGGAGGGTATCGTCCCGCCGTTCACCGTCGTAGATTCCGGAAGATGTGATTGTTGAGCGGCCGACCGCCCAACTTTCGTCAGAATTAATTACTTCCTGACTGCCGTCAGCATAGGTAACGTGTAATTCGGCAATCAGTGACCAGGGGGCCTGCTTCTTAGGATCAACTGCTGGAGCATTAAGTCCGAACCGTCCCCGGTACCATCCATTACCAAGAAGAACTGCTAATTGGTTTTCACCTTGTAGCTGGTCCGTTACGTCATAGGTCTGGTACTGGAGCCAGGCCGCGTAATCATGGGTGCCGGGGGCAAGGTATTCGTTACCGACCCGGTGGTGGTTAAGGCAGGGAACATAAAGACCAAGTCCACAGATGTACAGGCGTGCTTTGGTAACTGTCTGTTGGCAATTAAATTTTTTGGTGAAGATGGGGTGGCGGTCAGTAGTTGACTGGCAGGTTATCCACTGGCCACTCCATGATTCGGTCATCTTGCCGGTCTCAAACCAGTCAATACCACTGGTGAAGGTCTGGTCAAGATCATTTTTTACACTCACTTGCCAATAGTAACGGGTGCGGGGGGCGAGCCTTGTTTGCAGGCGATAACCCAAGGGTGAAATATCAGCTTGCCAACCGGTATCTTCAACCGGGTTTTGCAGTTCCTGGTTAGTGGCGACCACAATCCGGGTAGCGGCTTGCCGGGTCCCTTCACTACCAGAAAAGTAGTAGGAAAGGCTTGTTGAGCTAAGGTCAAACCCGAGGGGCCGGGTGAGGTGGTTAACTTGTAGACGGTCAATTTTCATGGTAATACTCTCCTTCATTAACATTTTTATAGCGCTTTCATTGAATTATAGGTTGGCAGTTGTTAATCTGTCGTTACCTTTTTGGGCAATAAAGATAATAATTAGCTTTTAACTGCAAAAACGCTAATTATTATCAGCAAACGCTATTTTTTTACTGTAATCGGTTTCAAGGGCGCTATGATAACGGTAAAATAAAGGAGGCTGATGCCGTATGAAACAATATGAAATGATGGAACTAGAATACCAAGCACCCGCACCCGCGGGTTCAGCCGTTGATGTTGACTTAACGGCAACGTTTACTAGCAGTGATGGTCATTCGCAAACAGTCAGTGGCTTTTACGCTGGTAATGGGGAATACCGGGTCCGCTTTTATCCCCGGTTCGCAGGGCAGTACCACTACCAAGTAAGTGGGGTGGTCACGGACACCGGCGACCTGGTGTGCCAGCCTGCTGACGAAACCGCCACGGGAATTATTCGGGCAGCGGGGACCCACTTTAAGACAGAATCCGGTCACTGGTTTTACCCCTTTGGTATAACCGTTTATGCCTTAGCCCACCAAAGTGAAGCGGTAATTGAAGAGACGTTTAGGTCATTAACCGCGGCCCCCTTTAATAAGGTTCGACTCTGTATTTTCCCCAAGTGGTATGAATTTAACCACCGGGAGCCCCGCTGGTTGCCGTTTAAAAAGGACGGTGACCAATTCAATGTTGACCAGCCAGTTTGGGCGTACTGGGATAATTTAGATCGGGTGATTGCTCGTTTGAACCAGTTGGGGATCCAGGCCGACCTGATTCTTTTCCACCCCTACGACCACTGGGGACTAGCTAAGCTTAATACCAAGCAGTGCTTAACATATTTGAATTACGTTATTCGGCGGTTTAGTGCCTACCCCAATATTTGGTGGAGCCTGGCAAACGAGTACGACCTCTTACCGTTTAAAAAGGAGCAATGGCTGGCGATTGCCGATTACCTTCACCAAAACGACCCTTACCACCACCTGTTAAGTAACCACCATATGGTAATCCCATGGGACTTCAATAATCCGGCCACTACCCACATCTGCGTTCAAATTAAGAACGTGGACTACGTCAGCCGGACGATTCGTAAGTTCCAAAAGCCAATGATGGTCGATGAGTGTCGTTACGAAGGAAACATTAATGACGAGTGGGGAAACATTTCCGCCTTTGAAATGGTCAACCGGTTCTGGAAAGTTATTACCCAGGGCGCTTACTGTACACACGGGGAAACATATTTATCGCCGGACAACATCCTGTGGTGGGCAGCCGGTGGCAAATTGAAGGGGGAGAGTCCAGCACGGATTGCCTTCTTGAAGAAAATTGTCGAAAGCCTCCCCGGTCCCTTGGAATTTGCCGGAAATGATATGAATGAGGAAAAGTATAACCAACTCAAGGCCCGGGCGGCTAAACACCCGGCGGACTTTCCCGGCTTTGCCCACTATATGTTAGCTAAGCTTGACTGGCAGCAGGCGGAGAGCCTAATGAATAGCAACCGGGAATTCATTGGTAAGTGCCCTAACAATAGTGCCTTCTTGTATTATTACGACCGGCACTGTACCGCCCGGCCAACGATTAACTTGCCGACGGACGGTAAGTACCAGATTGAAGTGATTGACAGTTGGCAAATGACTAAGAAGATGGTTGTAGCGGGGGTCAACGGCCAAATTACCGTTAGCCTCCCTGGCAAGGAGGGGATGGCAATCCTTGCTCGCCGGATTGAATAATAAAAAACGAAGGAGCGATTGTAATGGAGGCTGCGAAAAAGATTGCGGCGTTAAAATTGTTTGCTAACCAGGTGCACGTAGCGACCGGTATGAACGTTGCCCTTTTAGATGACCACCGCGAACATATCATTAGTAGCGGTGAGTTTGAGGGGCAGTTATTCAACTTCTTCTTGCACGAAAACCTGTACACGAAACTGCAAGACCAGGCACAAGTTAACCAGCCAATCTTATTCAGCGACCGCCTTGATTTCAACTGGCTAGCTGAATGGGTGTCATATGATGACCAGCGTAAATACTTGGCGTTATTCGGGCCAGTCTTTATCCACCCGGTTTCAATCGGTAAAATGGATACCCAGTTGTTATTGATGCACCACTCGCATGATGAGATCAACATGGCGAATATATTGGTAAAGAAAATTCCAACGATTCTTCCCCAGATGCTCAACCAGTACGCCATTATGCTCCATTACTTAATTTACCAGACTGCGACTACCCCACAGAACTTTGCTAGTATTCAGGTTGACAGTAAGACCGCCACTAAAATAAAAAGGAAGAATGCAGAGGCCGACATGCGGAGCGAGCGGCAGATCCTTGACGCAATTCGTGATGGGAACTTAAACTACCGCGAAATTCTTGACCAGAGTTCATTTAACTCTAATGGCGACCTCCTCCTCAGCTCGGGCACCCCCCTCCGTGATGGTAAGGACACCCTGATGATTTTTTGTGCATTAGGCGCTCGAGCGGCGATGGATGGTGGGATGCCTGCCGAGACGGCCCAAAAGATCCAGAATAACTTTTTACAGGCAATTGAAGATGCTGCAACGACGAGCTCTTTGGAAACATTAGCTCGTGAGATGCTGAGCGAGTACGTAACCCGGGTCCATGAATATCGGCAACAAAGTGGGGTCTCCAGTACGGTTTTAAGATGCTGTGACTACATCCAACTCCATGCTAAAGATGACCTAAACGTTGAACAGATTGCCCAGCGGATGGGCTATACAAAATACTACTTTACAAAAAAATTCTACGCCGAGACGGGAATTCGCTTAAAGCAGTACATAAATCAAGTCCGAATTCGGGAGGCCCAGATCCTCTTAACCACCACCAACCGGAGCGTCCAGTATATTTCCGAGGAACTCCACTTCGGCACCCGGAACTACTTTACAAAGGTCTTCCATAAGGTTGTGGGGATGGGTCCCTGGGAATACCGGAAGCAAAAGCAGAATGTTGATATGAAGGAGTAGGAGAATGCAAAAAGGGGCGCTAGTGTTCGGATTTTCCGGGCACTAGCGCCCCCCTTCTTTTATTATCAAATTTAGTAATTTTTTCACGAAATTATCGCAATCAGTTAAAATAAATCCTATTTAGCTAATTTTTGCCCTACCAATGTATCCGCTTTCTTTATGATATGGGGTGTAATTAGGGCAAACCTAAATGGCTCCCTCATCGGCAGTTAAGGCGCCAAGAATAGTTGGTGGGGGTTGGTAATCGTTACTTACAAGGATAAAAAAGAAAGCGTGAATAGTATGTTTGGCAAAAAAGCAGCAGCCCGGAAGCAAAAACCGGACTATGTTAGTCAAAAGGATCTATGGTGCTGGCAAAGTCGTGAAGTTTCACGGTCAATTGTTATTCTATTTGCCGGTTTCTTAATGTTGTACTGTACTGACACCCTACAGATGTCTGCCGCAATTGTTAGTGTTGTAATGGTTGTGTCAAAGGTTGTTGATGCCTTTTCTAACGCTATTGCGGGTTGGATCGTTGATAACGCCCCCGTCACCCGGTGGGGGAAAGCACGACCATTCGAATTATTCGTTATTGGCCTATGGTTAGCAAATTTCCTGCTCTTCTCGACGCCGAGTTGGTTTAGTATGACCGCCAAGGTAATCTGGGTATTCGTGATGTACACCTTGGTTAATTCAATCTTCTACCCAATCCTGGTGGCTTCAAATACGGTGTACTTCCCACGGGCATTCAAGAAACCACAGATTAACAAGATTACTTCAATCGGTGGAATCATTGTTATGCTAGTTTCAATCCTGTTCAATATTCTCTTCCCAATGATGCTCAAGGTTTACGAAAATAGTGCTGCTGGCTGGAGTCATTTAGCATTAATCTGGGCCATTCCAATGGCCATCTTGGGCCTGTTCCGGATGTTCTTCATTCCTGAAAAATACCAAATTGATTCTTCTGCCCAGGATGCCAAGAAGGCTAACCGGGTTAGCTGGAAGGATATTTTGACGGTTTTGAAGAATAACCGTTACATCTGGATTATCTGCTTTGCTGGTTTCTTCTTCAACTTTATTACCAGCATGGGGGTCCAGGTTTATTACTACAAGTACATTGCCCACAACGTTGGTGCTATGGGAATTGTATCCGCGGCAAACATCATCGTCCTGCCATTGGCCTTCCTGTTCCCCCGCTGGATCAAGAAGTTTTCGACTGCCAAGCTGATGTCAGCCGGGTTCTTCATCGCTTCACTCGGTTACCTGATTAACTACTTTGCGGGTGGCAACGTTCCACTGTTGATGGTTGGCCAAATTCTTTTTGGAGCCGGGGCGGTACCATTCTCAATGCTCCTGGTTCTCTTGATTCTGGATTGTGCTGACTTTAACGAATACCGGGGATTAGCCCGGATGGAAGGAACAATGTCAAGCCTGAATAACCTGATGAACATGCTGGGTGCGGCGCTTGGTTCTGCCGGCCTAGGAGTTTTCTTAAGTGCCTATGGTTACACCGGTTCAGCCGCCACGAACTCGGGCTTGTCAATCCTGATGATTCGGCTGCTCTTCTCAGTGGTTCCCGCTGTGCTCTTCTTCATGCTTGGCTTCCGCCTGCTTGGTTATAACAAGCTGGATGCTCAGCTACCAACCATTCGTGAAGCGTTAAAGAAGAAGCGGGCTCAGCAAGCAAGCGATAAGGGTACTCCAGAAAAATAGTTTTAGGTTCAAAAGTCATAACTAAGTTAAGCTATGGCTTTTTCATTTAAGGAGGAAATGAACGATGACGGAAAAGTATTTAAACTCCGCGCTTAGTGCAGAGGAGCGGGCGAAGGACCTGCTAAGTAAGATGTCACTAGCCGAAAAGTTAGGGCAAGTCCAATGCTTTGGACGGGCTCAAATGGGAAAGCGGAAGGCGGACGACCTCTTTCCCCACGGCTTCGGCCAGGTTTCTAACCTGATTGCTGTGGCAATGCCAACAGAGCAGGCGGTTGCCAAGATGGTCAACGAAGACCAGCGATTGGCAATGCGCCTGTCTGACCACCACATCCCAGCTTTGTTCCATATTGAGTCACTGTCGGGCCCCCTGGTGGCTAATTCAACAACCTTTCCATCAGGAATTGGTCAGGCTTCGACCTGGGACCCCGTCCTTGAGGAAGAGGTTGGGAAGGTCATTGGTAAGCAGAGTCGGGCAGTGGGAATGCGGCAGGTGTGTGCCCCCGTCCTTGACGTCACCCGCGATCCCCGCTTTGGCCGGGATGGATGCCGAGTTGCCAATTGTTAACTGTTACAACCAGGACCTGGTAAAGATGATTGAGAATGGCCAACTAGATGAGGCCTACCTTGACCGGGCCGTTTATCACACCCTTGTAACGAAGTTTAAACTCGGCTTATTCGAACACCCCTTTGCTAAAGAAAACGATGAGGTCGCCAAAATTTACAGTGACCCGGCAGCAAAGAAGATTAGCCGGGAGGCGGCTGCTAAATCAGTTATCATGCTAAAAAACGATGGTGCATTGCCGCTCAACACTGAAACCAAGAGGATTGCCGTAATCGGCTGCCACGCCGATTCAGTTCGGTCCCTTTTTGGCTGCTACACCTATATGGGGATGAAAGAATCAACGGTCGGGGTTAAGGTCACGATGGCCGGAATCGAAACCGATGATGATTCACCGGTTAACCCCCACGCAACCGTGAATACCTATCCCGGGTCAATCGTGCACCGTCAACCGGCTGCCGTTGAGAAACTGACCCGGCAGTGTTACCCACAGGCAAAGAGTCTCTTTGCTGCGCTTAAGGACGCCTGTCCACGGGCAACTGTCGAGTACGCATACGGCTTCCCCTATGTCGGCAATGACGATACGCACTTCGCTGAGGCCCTTGCAGTAGCTAAGAAGGCGGATGTTGTTGTTCTGACGCTTGGTGGTAAGTACGGCTGGAACATGACCTCGACCACCGGGGAAGGGATTGATTCCCAAAGCATTAACCTGCCGGCAATTCAGGATAAGTTTATTAAGCAGGTTGCCAAGCTAGGCAAGACCTTAGTAGGGGTCCACTTTGACGGCCGGCCGATTTCCAGTGATGTGGCCGATAAGTACTTAAACGCCATTATTGAGGCCTGGACACCTGGCGAATTCGGTGGGGAAGTCCTGGCCGACATTATGACGGGCAAAATTAACCCGTCCGGCAAGCTAACCTGCTCGGTAGCCCGGAACGCCGGACAAATTCCGGTTTACTATAACCATGACAATGGTTCGGGGACTGATACAGGGGCATCCGCAGCCTTCAATACTTACGTTGACGGGCCGCGGACACCACGCTATGCCTTTGGCCACGGACTCTCATACACGAGCTTTAAGGTTGACCACCTGCGAGTTGACCATGACCAAGTCACCCCTGATCAAGTATTTAAGGTCAGTGTGGACGTTAAAAATACTGGCCACGTGGCCGGTGCCGAGGTTGTCCAACTCTACTTTCGAGACGAGGTCGCCTCAATGGTTCGGCCCAATAAGCAGTTAGCCGGGTTCAAACGGGTTGAACTCCAACCTAGTGAGAAGGAGACGGTTACCTTCATCGTCAACCCGAGCCTGTTCGCTTTCTTGGATGAAGATATGAAGTGGAAGGTTGAGCATGGCCAGTTCACCTTGTTGGCTGGGGATGTATCGGATAACTTGAATACCAAAGGAAAGGTCACCGTCACAAAGGATGCCCTGATTGACGGCACGAAGCGGCAATTTGTTGCCCAAGTTGAATAAAAGAAAAATGAAGCGGCTGCTAACACCCGGTAAATACGGCAGTTAGCAGTCGCTTTGTATTTGTAATTGTAAAGGGGAATCATAAATAAGTCCATTACGCTTCCCAACTGGCTGTGGCAAACCACTATTAAAAAATCATTAGTCGAAGCTGGTGGTCATTAACCCCGGGCTTCACTAATCAGCGACGGGCAAAGAAAAGCCAAGAATTATACGATGCTAGACTGGAGTTAGCAGTCGCCAAAAAGTACCTGGCCCTGTGGCCCCACAAAATATAAATAGTGAAACAATTGCTCCCTAAAAAGCGCGGCCCTCTACAAGTAATTTAATTGCCTGTAGGGGGCCATTTAAGTAGTTGCTATTTATTTGTTTGGATAGCGTGATCCTTGCTGCTGGCGTTCTTGCTAGCCATCTTGTTCAGGTAGGACCAGATTTGTGGTCGATAACGTCGTAAGCCAACTAGTGAAAGAAGGTAGGCAACGATACAAATACCAATCCACAGGGGACTTTGGGAAATAAATGCGGCAAAGATCAAGGCGTTGATTGGTCGGGCCATCAGGTTAAAACTAGTGATCATTACCACCCCGGCTGGTAGGGCGACGCCAAAGTGTGAAACCGCGCCGGTGTAGATTGACCCCAGCCAGGATGAAGCATAGAGGCCGACGCTAAACCAGACGACCCCATTGGCAATCACCTTGGCGATATTACCATTAGTCAGTGCAACAAATGATTCACACATGTATGGCAGGGCAATCAGGTCGACCACTGGAAGGGTCCGATTGCCGGGGAGGAGAAAGGCAATTGCCACCATAATGGGGATAAGAATCATTCCCGAGAGGATAGTGGTCGTTTCACCGTACCCCACACCATCATCGACTACGAGGAACCACTGTTTCTTATTGGAAATGGTCCCTTCCTTGGCGTCCTGGGCCTTGCGGTGGGCATCAATTTCGTTGGCCAGTGGGACAAAGGCATCGGCAAAGATCTTTGTCACCAGGGGGAAGATGGTCATGACCGCTGCTAGTTGGATGGCAAACTGGAGAATTTGGCCCCAGGCCTTAAAAGTGAAGAGGTCAGTCAAATTACCTAATATCCCAATGAAAACACCGAGGATGGCACCAAGGAAAGTTGGCTCACCAAGGACACCGAAACGTTTTTTGAGACCATTGGGGGTGATGGCAATCCTGTTGAGCCCCAGGCAATTCCACAGCGGGTCCAGAATGATGGCGGGAATCACCATTTCAATGTTGTGGAGGCAACAGGTACAGGCGTTGGGAATCTGGTAGTACTTTGACCACCGGTCGGCCTGGATCTCGGACAGAATCAGTGAAAAGCAAATTAGAAACGCTGGTAGGGCAAGGGCAATCCATAACTTGCCGGTGGCGTAATAGGCGAGCACGCCCCAAATCATATCCCCGTAATTGTTCCAGAGACCGGAGGGGACGAGGACTTTTGTGATACCGAGCCAGAAAAGGATAAGCTCGAAGATGAGGGCCAAAACAAAGATCAGGATACCGACTGGCGCCCCGAACGCGGCCAGTGATCCCGCCTGCCACCCAAGGTCAACAATCGGGAGGTTAATGCCCGTTGAATGGACCATCTGCTTGATGATCTTAGTGACGAGCGGGGTAAAGGCGGTAATGATCCAGGAAAAACCAGTCAATCCGACCCCGGCATACAGACCGGAAGCAAGGGCGACTTTAGGACGCACCCGCAGGCATAGGGCAATGATGAAGATCATTACCGGCACCACGACGGTAGCGCCGAATGCCGCAAAGAAGTGGGTTAAGGTCGTCAGCATTAAGCGTCCTCCTTGCTATTGAGGCGGTCAATCATTAGGCGGAGCTTCTTGATGCTCATGCTACCGAGACTAACCATTGCCATCAGGGTCATCGAAGCAGCATTTTGGAGCATTCCTTCGATCGTTGCTTCCGTCTTCTGTCGCTTTTGGGGATCCATTGCTTCCAGCGTTTGGTCATCAATCTTCAAAACCTGGTGCTGCATAACCTTGGCCAGTTCCTTCTTAGCGTCGGGGTGGTCGATTACCTCGGCAATTGGCGTATAAATTGAGTAGTGAATTGGCAGCTTGGTCGTGGCTATTACCGTGATTGAACCGGTTAATGGTAAGTGCCGGCTTGAGTCACCAATTGCTAGTTGATAGTTTCCAGACTCAACTGTCCAGTTATGAATTTGTTCGTTCCAGTACTGGAAGCTTTCCCGGTTAAGGATAAAGGTGATCTGCTGAGTTTCCCCGGCCTTTAAGAAACATTTCTGGAAGCCTTTGAGCTCACGGACAGGACGCAGGACGGCGGAGTGCTGGCAGCCAATGTATAGCTGAGCAGTCACTGCCCCAGCCTGCTTGCCAGTGTTAGTTACGTCACAGCTAATAGTTGCCTGGTCGGTGTCCTTCATGCTGCTTGTTGAAAGCGTTAGGTTAGTAAATTTAAAGGTCGTGTAGGAGAGACCGGCACCAAATGGGAAGTTAACTGCGACTTTCTTCTTGTCGTAATAACGGTAACCGACGAAGATGTTTTCCCGGTAGTGGACTGTCCCTTTTTCACCAGGGTAGTTGAGGTAGGAAGAAGTATCCTCCAGTCGTTGAGGATAAGTTTCCGTTAGGTGACCAGAAGGGTTAGCTTGACCGTAGAGCAGTTGACCGGTGGCCTCGCCGACCCCTTCACCAGCTAAGCCCATGTTCATGATGGCAGCAACGTCATCTTTCCATGGCATTTCAACTGGTGAGCCAGTGTGGAGGACGACCACCGTATTCGGCTGGACGGCGCTAATCGCGTGAATCAGCTGGTTTTGGTTAGCAGGCATTTTCATGGTTGTCCGGTCTTCACCCTCAGTTTCGTAACGGTCAGGAAGGCCAGCAAAGATAACTACCACATCGGCACCCTGGGCAGCAGTTACTGCGGCAGTTTCTAATTGATGGTCAGGGTCGTCACTATCGGCATCGTAACCAGGCACAAAGTTAATGTTGAGGTGTTGGTCCTTAGCATAATCAAGGGCAGAGCTGACCTTGTAGGCGTTAACGTGCGAACTACCGCCACCTTGGAAGCGTGGCTTTTGGGCGAAGGCGCCGATAAAGGCTACCTTTTGTCCCTTATTTAACGGGAGCAAGTTATGTTTGTTTTGCATAAGCACGTCTGACTGGGTCGCTAACTTAACCGCGAGGTCGTGGTCAGCATCAAGGTTACCAGTGACCGTTTGCCGGTTATCAACGGCCTGTTTGATGAAGCGGAGGACGTTTAAAACGGCCTTGTCGAGGTCGGCCGTTGCTAAGCGCCCATCCTTAACAGCAGCTACAATGGCATCGTCTTGGGCACCTGGGCCACCAGGCATTTCCAGGTCACAGCCGGCTTGAATTCCCTTAACCCGGTCTTTGACGGCTCCCCAGTCAGTAACGGTCATCCCGGAAAATCCCCACTTGTTTCTTAAAGTGGTGGTAAGGAGGTCCTTATTTTCCGAGCAGAAGTGACCGTTGAGTGAATTGTAAGCGGCCATAATTGACCGCAGGTGGGTATTTTTAACAACATGTTCAAAGGCGGCCAGGTAAATTTCGTGAAGTGGGCGCTCAGCGATGATTGAATTACCAGACATCCGGAAGGTTTCCTGGCTGTTTCAGGCAAAGTGCTTGGCGCAGGCAGCCACCCCCGTGGACTGGAGCCCATTGATGTAGGCGGCCGCAAGTTGACCGGTGAGGTAAGGGTCTTCGCTGTAGTATTCAAAGTTACGGCCACCGAGGACGTTTCGTTTGATGTTCATTCCAGGTCCTAAGAGCATTTGGACATTTTGTGATTGGCATTCCCGTCCAAGGGTCTTACCAAGGGCAGCCGTTGCTTGGGGGTCAAACGACCAGGCCAGGGTTGCAGTGGCAGGAAAACAAACCGTTTTGACGGATTCGTTGATTCCCAAGTTGCCTTCCTTACCAACTTGCTTACGCAGGCCGACGGGGCCATCGCACATCATCGTTTCTGGAATGCCGAGCCGCTTTATGGTCTTGGTGTGCCAGGCGCCACGTCCTGAGCACAGACTAGCTTTTTCTTCTAGTGTTAACTTCTTTAAAATTGCTTTTGGTTCCTCCATAGTTGGGTAACCTCCTTATTCTTAATTCAGTTCCTAATTTAAATTCTATGAAAGGGCTTTAAAAAATAATATTAGCTTTTTGGGGGAATAAATGGTGAATAGGAAGTTTGCTTACTGTTAACGCTAAAATTGACCCTAAATACCTAAAAATAGTGCTTGCCAACCAGTGGAAGTCGGTATACTCACGGTGAATGTGAAACGCTTACATAGGAACAGAGGATGGAGTGAAGATCAATGATTCCAACAGATTTTAACAGTAACTGGGAGGTATTAACTGGTGGCCAAGGTGGTCTGTCCCTTGCTCCTGCCAAGGGGAAGCCGGTTACCCTGCCATACGATGACCTAATTCACCGTGACCGTGACCACAATGCGCCAACCGGTAATAAGAAGGGCTACTACCCGAACGGGACGGTGACCCTAGTAAAGCACTTAATGGTTCCCAAAGAATGGGCCGCTAAGTACGTTACCCTTGAGTTTGAAGGTGTTTATACCCACAGTAAGGTGTACGTTAATGACCAGTATGCAGGTGGTGAACCAACCGGCTATGCTAGTTTTTTGGTGTCACTCGACCGCTTCTTACGTTACGGCCAGACTAACGATATCAAGGTCACCGCGGTAAGTGCTGATGATTCTCGTTGGTACTCCGGCCTGGGGGTGTACCGGGACGTCCACCTTTATGTTGGTAATGAGGTTCAAATTCCGGTTAATGGTTTGCGTGTCCGGGCCATGGGAGTAGCGGACGGACTGGCAACGCTTGCCGTGACTACTCAAGTTATTAACCATGGACACCATGCTAAGGACTTGACCGCCCGGATCACATTGGATAATGCAGATGGCAAAACCGTTGCTAGTACCGCATGCCCATTAACCATGTTTGGTGATGGTGACAGGGAAGAATTTCAACAGCGTCTCGATGTGGCCGATGCCCAGCTGTGGTCATCAGAGTCGCCAACGTTGTATGCCCTACAGGTAGCAATTATGGATGGTGACCAGGTCATTGACACAGCCCAAACCAGTGTGGGCATTCGGACCCTAGCCCTGAACCGGCAAAGGGGACTGATGGTGAACGGCCAGACTGTCAAGCTACGGGGAGCTTGCCTTCACCACGACAACGGGTTAATTGGTGCTGCGGACATCCGGGCTGCTGAATGGCGCCGGATTCAAAAGCTGCATGCTGCGGGCTTCAACGCAATTCGTTGCTCCCACAACCAGGCTAGTCAAAATATCTTGGATGCCTGTGACCACTATGGGGTCCTGGTGCTAAACGAGTTAAGCGATGCATGGGACCGGCCAAAGAATCCCCAAGATGTTGCCCAAGACTTTACTGGCCACTGGAAGTATATGGCCCGTTCACTCGTAAATAGTTCGTATAATCACCCGTCGGTAGTTCTGTACTCAATTGGTAACGAAATTCAGTCACTGGGAACACCGTATGGGGCACAGCAGGCCCGTAAGATTGTTGCTTATCTTCGTCAGCTTGATAATACCCGCTACATTACCGACGCGACGAATTTCCTGGTAACGTTGGGAGCGGTAATCGCCAAAAAGATGCAACAAGGGCAGGCAAAAAATGGTGACCACCCGGCAAAGATGGATATCAATGCCCTCGCGGCTAACATGTCATCCTTGACCAAGGAAGTCATTGAAGATGAGCTGACCGGTCAGGCGACGGCCGAATCGTTTGCGGCCCTCGACATTGCCGGTTATAACTACGGGACCGCTCGTTACGTGATGGATGGCAAGAAGTACCCGCACCGGTTGATTCTGGGGACGGAAACCTACCCTTACCAGATTAGTGAAAATTGGGCCCTCATTAAAAAGTACCCATACCTGCTAGGGGATTTCACCTGGACTGGTTGGGACTACCTTGGCGAGTGTGGCATTGGTCAAATGCACTACGGGCGCGGTCAAGGCGACTTTTATGGCCAATACCCGTGGCGGACTGCCGCTAGCGGGGACTTTGACCTGCTTGGCAACCGCTGTCCAGTTTCGTACTACCGGGAAATTGTTTTTGGCAAACGGCAGGCGCCGTACATCGCGGTTCGCTACCCCTGGATCAAGAAAGAGCCAAATGAGTTTGGTTTTGGTAGCTGGGGCTTCATCGATGGTATTAGTAGTTGGACCTGGCGTGGCTACGAAGGTCAAGACGTCACGGTCGAAGTATACGCTGCCGGTGAGGAGGCTACCCTAACCCTAAATGGTCACCAAATCGCCACCCAAGCGGTTAAGGACCACCGGGCAATATTTAACCTGCCTTACCAACCCGGTACGTTAACCGCGACTAGTGCGGGCAAATCATTTAGCCTGCAGACGGCTGGAAAGGTCGACCACATTCGGGCCCAGCTAGAAGAAAATCAAATTACTAATAACTCGGCTGACCTCGCCTACGTTGACCTTGCTTTGGTTGATAAAAATGGTCGATTGAATTCGCAAGAGGATTGTCCGCTCACGATAACGGTTGATGGCCCAGCAAAGTTAGTGGGCTTTGGAAATGCTAACCCGCAAGGTGAAGATAACTATGCTGATACTAAGACCCATACCTATCATGGGCAGGCCCAGGCAATCCTGCGGCCGACGCAACGAGGGGAGGTGACGGTTACTATTTCAAACTCCAAACTATCAGATGCAAAAGTTAAGTTTCAGATTGCACCAAGTAGCAAATAATTGTATTCAACAACCTCAGGAATACAAACAAACTCCTTATACAAAGAAATGACAGAAAAAGTACGGTCCAACGTCGAATCCCTTCTGGATGTTGGACCGTACTTTCGGTATTAGCATTATTTTTTAGGTGAGTACCGGAAACGGGTACTCCTTTGGTATGGAGGGCTACTTTACAGCTGCCACCGCGTCTTCAATTGGTGCCTGGCCGCTGCGCATCATGATGACCTTGCCGATGGTGTTATCAGCCGTCAGTACGCTGGCCAAGACACGGGCAACGTCCGGAATCGGGTTCGTAGTGTCGTTGCCTTCTCCAAAGCTAACCTTGCCGGTGGCCGCTTCCTCGGTCAGTGAAGCCGGTTGGATAATTGTGTAGTCCAGGTCAGTATTGCTGATTAGGTAGTTGTCGGCGAAGAACTTGGCGATATTGTAGTCGGTGATCGAAGCCAATGCCGGGTAGTCGGCCCACTTTTCTGGCTGGAGGGCGTACATGGAGCTCAACATGATGTAGCGCTTAACGCCGGCACGCTGGGCGGCCTGCATCGTCTTGACCGCACCCATGGCATCGGTCTGTAAGAGGTCCTTGCCCCGGGAGCCGGCAACGAAGTAAACCGCGTCACTGCCGGCCATCAGGGTCGCAATCTTAGCGACGTCACCATGGAGGTCCAGGGTGACCGGCGTGACCCCAGCCAACTCAATGATCTTTTCGGGATGGCGGGCCCCCGCAACAACGTTGTTTCCGGCGGCTACCAGGTCCTTGATTAGGTCAGTTGCGACCCGGCCAGAGCCGCCCGCGATAAATACTTTACTCATGAGAATTCCTCCTTTATGTTCAACTTAACTTGCTTAGTCCTTGATTGTCAAAATTGTTGACTCAGCCGCTCGCTTGGTCCGGAAGCCATTGATTCGGTATGCCGGGTCACGGTAGCCGAGGGCAATCCCCATTGCTACCTGCTAGTTAGCCGGGATTCCCATCAGTTTGCGAACCGCATCGGGGTAGCGAACAATCTCGTAGGCGGGCATTGAGTCAATTTTTTTGTCCGCTGCGGCGAGCATCAGGGTCTGGCCAAAAGCGCCGAGGTCATAAACCGACCAGTCAGTAGCGCCCTGTGGCAAAACTAGGTAGACGAGGGCGGCAGCGTTGAAGAGGTGGGCCTGAGCAGCACTCATCTGGGGCATTTGGTCACCAAGATATGATTGAAGTTCTTGGCCCCACTTTGCCATGTTTTCCTGGGCTTGTTGCCCCCACTGGGTACGGTGAGCAACCGGAAAGTCAGAGTTACCACTGACGCCCTGTTGGGCAGCTGCCAGGTGGTGAGCCTTGATTTTCTCCAGGGTCTGACCGGTGGCAATGTAAACCTGCCACGGTTGGGAATTAGCCCAGGATGGTGTCCGCTGGGCGAGTTGGACAATCTCTTTAAGGTCATCCGGGGCGATTTGCTGGTTAGTGAATTAACGGATGGATTGGCGGTAGTTAACGGCTTCCTTGAATTCCATGAAAATTCCTCCCTAGTCAATTTATTCATTGTTATTCTATCTTACTAAAGATAAGTAAGTAAAGGAGAAACCCTTGGTGGAGGACCCGCAATGATATAATGGGCAGAAAGGAGAATTTACGATGGATGAACAGCTAATTAAGAAGGTCCTGACGACGGTCAACGCGGGGGAACCCTATGACGACGTTGCTCCAGAAATCACGGCGGTCCGCAACTGGGCCCTCGACTTGTGCCGACAGTACAACTTTGAATATTACCGGACGGGGAAGGCCGACTTAGCGATGCTGAAGACGCTCTTTGCGAAGACGCCGGCGAACGGGTTCACGGTCCTGCCCAACTTCCATGTTGAGTTTGGCCGGAACATCTTTTTGGGCCGCAACTTCTTTGCTAATTACGACTGCTTCTTCATGGACTGCGCGCCAATTAAGTTTGGCGATGAGGTCAAGATTGGTCCTAAGTGCGGCTTCTACACCTCAAACCACGTGGAAGACGCGGTCGGCCGCCGGGCGGGCTACGTTGAATCGCGCCCCATCACGGTGGGCAATAACGTCTGGTTTGGCGCTAGTGTAACCGTGGTCGGCGGGGTTACGATTGGTGATAACAGCATCATTGGTGCCGGGAGCGTGGTGGTTGCTGACATCCCCGCCAACGTCATCGCTGCCGGTAATCCGGCAAAAGTAATTCGGCCCCTCTGGACTGATGACCGCTACCGGGGAATGGAAAACCGGACCGGCGACTACCACTACGGTGAATAGGTCAATATTGATGTTGCCCCACCGTAAATGCGCTATGATAGTAGTAAATGTTTTAATTAAGAAGGGATTATTGTGGCAAAAGAAAGCCAGTTAACAACAGCAATGGTTGAAAAATACCAAAAAATTTTCCACGCCCGCAAGGATGCAGCAGTCATCTCCCGGGCGGTACAAAAGAACGGGATCAAAAACGCTAGTGAGGACCCCATCGCCAGTCAGCGCCTCCACCGGGCCTTTTCCTATGAGATCAAGACGGGGAAGCCAAGTAACCAGCGGCACAGTGGTCGTTGCTGGTCATTTGCGACCCTGAATACCCTCCGGCACAAGTTTGCGAAGAAGTACAACTTTAAAGACTTCGAGCTTTCCCAAAACTACCTTTTCTTCTGGGACCGGATTGAACGGGCAAACATGTTTTTCCAAAAGATTATTGAGACGGCGGATAAGCCCCTCCATGACCGGCTGGTCGACTTCTACCTTAGTTTTGCCCTGAATGACGGTGGTCAGTGGGCCAACGCCGCCGCCATTGTTGAAAAGTACGGGGTCGTTCCGGAATACGTCATGCCGGACACGCACAATACCAAGGACACTACTGATGTGGCCGAGGTAATGAACTACCTGATGCGTAAGGATGCCTTGAAGCTCCGCAGGCTGGTTAACGACGGGGCCAAGGAGGCGGACCTGGATGCGGCTAAGGAAGAAATGATGGCCGACGTCTACAAGGTTGCTGCCTACTCCTTCGGTGAACCACCGGTTAAGTTTGACCTGGAATTTAAAGACGACGACAAGAAGTTCCACCAGGTTCTCGGTTTGACGCCGCTTGACTTCTACCACCAGTACTTCGACACCAACTTCAACGACTACGTGGTGGTCACCAATGCACCGGACCACGAGTACGGTAAGGTTTACTCAATGCCAACCCAGGATAGCGTGGTTGGTGGGGTGCCAATCAAGTTTATGAACGTACCGTTTAAGGACCTCCAGGACGCCGCAATCAAGCAGTTAAAGGCGGGTGAAACCGTCTGGGTTGGTAATGACGTCCTCCAACAGATGGACCGGAAGCGGGGCCTGATGGATGCCCAGCTCTTCCACCGCGCCGAACTTTTGGACGTGGACTTTACAATGGACAAGAAGGACCGGCTGGAATCCCGGCAGGCAATGGTTTCTCACGCCATGACCCTGACCGGCTTTGACCTGGAAAACGGTCAACCAAGCCGGTGGAAGATTGAAAACAGCTGGGGCAAGGATAACGGGGACAATGGTTACTTCGTGATGACCCAGGACTGGTTTGAGGAATATACCTACGAAGCAGTAATTGACAAGAAGTACCTGCCAGCCGACCTGCAAAAACTGGCCGCAAGTGAACCGGTCGAACTGACGGCTTGGGATTCACTACAATAGATTTGAAAGGGCCATGCAATTGGGCGTGGCCTTTTTAAACACTCACTTGAGAAAGCGCTTTCCATATAGTATTATTTAAACAGATGTTTAGATGTTGATCATGAAAGGGTGGCTGAAGATGACTGATTACAAGCAAGAGTTAGCCGAAGTAATGGCAAATAATAAGAACCTCTTTTCCAGCACGGGAGCAACGGGGAAGGCCTTCTTAAACGTCCACGATGAGGCAATCAAGGCCGGGGCCTTAGATAGCAAGACCAAGGCCTTAGAAGCATTAGCCATTGCAATCACGATTCGCTGTGAGGGCTGTATTATTCAACACGTGCAGGGTGCCATTAAGCTTGGTGCCACGCGGGATGAAATTGTTGAAACCATCAACGTTGCCATCATGATGGGTGGTGGCCCATCAACGGTATACGGTGGCAAGGCACTAGCATGTGCTGACCAGCTCCTCGGAGACAAGTAGGAGGAATTTAGCGCGAGCGTACGGGTAAAACCGGGCGCTCGCGCTTTTTTTAATCAAAATCTTAAGATTCGCCAAGAAGGTTAACTAAAGCGTAAGGTCACCGCAAAAGGATTGCTGGGGGCCGGGAGCCTTGGTACACTAAAATCAGCAAATGTCACTAGTCACCGGGAGAAAGGCCCGAATTGTCGTGTCGCAATAGACAACAGCGAAAGGTTGATTACGATGGTTAGCGATAAACACGGATTAAAGGATCAAGTTGCCGGCAAGTTCAAGGAAGTCAAGGGTAAACTGACCAATGACAAGAGCGAACAAGCGGAAGGCAAAATCCAAAAAACATTTGGTAAGGCCAAAGACAAGGCCCAAGACGTTAAGGACGAATTAAAAGATAAAGAATAGTAAGGAGGGGACGCAATGCATTGGTTATGGGTATTAATCGTTGGTGGCGTGATCGGTTTGATTGCCGGAGCGATTACCAAACGCGGTGGCTCCATGGGGGTCATCAGTAACATCATCGCTGGACTGGTTGGTTCCTCACTCGGTGAAGCAGTTCTTGGTAGCTGGGGACCCCAGGTTGCGGGGATGGCAGTTGTCCCGTCAATCATCGGTGCGGTGATCCTGGTACTAATCGTCTCCCTGATTTTCGGCATCCGGCCGGAAACCTAAGAAAGAAAAAGCACTTCTCAGTATCCCGATTGGGGTGTTGAGAAGTGCTTTTATTTTGCGGAACATTTACTGCTCACTCAAATAAGTTTCACATGAAACATCACTTTTGTTTAATAATTTCTTGCTTCCAGTGGTGGAGGTGCTGCTTGGTAATAACGCAGAGGCCGTCGTTACCCAGCTCCTTCATCTTTTCGGTGCACATAATTTTAACATCAGGGTCGGTTGCTGCCCGCTGCTCACCCCAGTAGTTCAGGTAGCGCAGGGCGGCGTAGAGATTTTCTCCCTCACTGGTCAACCGGTATTCAACGTGGGGTGGCATCGTGTTGAAGCTCTTGCGGCTAACAATGCCCGCATCCACCAGCTCACGAAGCTGGTCGCTAAGCACCTTGTATGAGGCACCCAGTTGTTTCACAAGTTCACTCGTCCGGCGAGGGTGCCCCGCCAGCAGGTATAAAATAACGGGCTTCCACTTACCGCCGATGATGGAAAGGGCGTATTCAGCGCCGGTATTAAACATCTTGGGAGCGGTCATTGTTCTCCTCCTTCCTGGGGGTTAACCACGAGTTTGAAGACCTTTTCCGGGTGGCCGGTCAGGTAGTCGACGATATTTTGACACGAAATCCTTTGCAGGGCAGTCACCGAGTCAGTGCTGTAAAAGGCGGTGTGCGGCGTGACCAGGACGTTTTCCCGGCCGACCAACGGATTATGGGCGAGGTCGGGGAACTCGGTTGCCAGAACATCCAGGGCTGCCCCTTTGATTTGCCGCTCATCCAATGCTTGGACCAGGTCGTCCTCGTTGACCTCGGCGCCCCGGGCCATGTTCAAAAAGTAGGGGTGCTTGGCCATCTTCTGGAAGCGGTCGGCGGTAAAGAAGTGGTGGTTACTGTCGTTGAGGTTCATGTGGTTGGTGATGACGTCTGCATGGGCCAAGATATCGTTGACGCTGGTCAGCCTTACCCGGTCAGCTACCTTGGCGTAGTTTTCCTTACTGATAAAGGGGTCGTTGGCGATAACCGTCATCCCCAGCGCGGCGGCCTTCTTGGCAACGGCCCGGCCAATTTTACCGAGGCCGAAGATCCCCAGCGTCATGTTACTAAGCCGGCAGTTAGGCTGGGCGTAATCATAGCGCCACTCGTGCTGGTGGTCGACGTCGCTTAGGTAGGCCTTGAGGTTACGCACCAGGGCAAGCATGGTGGTGATAGTGAATTCAGCAACATCCTCCGTACAGTACTCACCGACGGGGCAGACGGCGACCCCATGCTGCCGGGCCGCCGTCAGGTCAACGTTATCGTAACCGGTGGCGTTGATGGAAACCACTTTGAGCTGTGGTGCCGCCCGCAGCATCTCTTCATCAACCTTGATGAAGGCGGTGAGGAGCGCATCAGCATCGTGGATTTCCTCTAGAAAAGCTGTCCGGCGGTCATCCTGGTAGGGGAAGACCACGACTTGGCAGCCGGGAAGGCCCGCCTGTAGGACCTTTTTCTCCAGCTGGTGGCTTTTCATCATCGATTCAGGGTAGTCAGCAATTACAATTTTCATAAGTGCGCCTCCTTTCCCCTATTATATGGCAAAAAAGGTGAATTGCGTGAGTGCCCAGCGCTCAACGGTATCTTACCCGTGGGTAACTAGCTTACCCAAAAGTGCTTACTTTTAATAAGCCATAATCCTACTATACTGGTAAGTGAACGAAGAACGAGGAGGACGATAATAATGACGAAACAAGTTTTGATTCTCGGTGCAACTGGTAAGATCGCGGGGCACGCAATTACGGCCCTCTTAAAGAAGACTGACGACCACCTCTTGCTCTTTACCCGTCATCCCCAGAACCTGACCAACGTTGATGATGTCCGGGAGACGGTGATCAAGGGCGATACCTTGAAGACGGCGGAGCTAAATGCAGCGGTAGCCAAGGCGGACGTTGTGTACGCCAACCTGCGGAACCCCCAGATTGAGCAGCAGGCCCAAAACATCGTTGAGGCAATGGACCAAAACGGGGTCAAGCAGCTGGTATGGATCTCTTCGATTGGTATCTATGATGAGGTCCCTGGCAAGTTCGGCGAATGGAATAATGAAATGCTCGGTGGGGGCAAGGAAGACAGCTACCTGGGCACCTACCGCAAAGCCGCCGACGTGGTTTCGGCATCTGACCTTGATTACACCATTATCCGGCCGGCCTGGCTGACCGATAAGGACGAGGTTGATTACGAAACCACCAAGCGGGGCGAACCCTTTAAGGGGACCGAGGTTTCCAGAAAGTCAATTGGCAACTTGGTAGAAGAAGTGATTGCCCACCCTGCCAAGTATGCCCGTCAGGACCTCGGTGTTAACAAGCCGCACACCGCTGGCGATAAACCGGCTTGGTACTAACTTGCAATCTTGTCGCCACTTTTATCGTAAAAACATGGAAACTTTTAAATAATAAGTGTATATTAGAAGATGATTAAAAATTAATGATAAAAGTATGGAGGCATTTGGAATGAGTGCAAAGCTAAAAGTCGGTGTGATTGGTGCGACCGGGATGGTTGGCCAACGCTTTATTACATTACTTGCTAACCACCCCTGGTTTGAAGTGACGGCCGTGGCCGCCAGCAAGCATAGTGCTGGTAAGAAATACGGTGAAGCCGTTAAGGACCGCTGGAAGATGGGTACGACCCCAATTCCGGAAAACGTCAAGAACCTGACTATCCTTGATGCGGAGGACGTTGACAAGGTTGCCGACCAGGTTGACTTTGTTTTCTCCGCGGTCCACATGGACAAGGACGCCATTCGCCAGCTGGAAGACGAGTACGCTAAGCACGAGACCCCAGTTGTTTCCAATAATAGTGCCCACCGGTGGACGCCGGATGTTCCAATGGTGGTTCCTGAAATCAACCCGGACCATATCGAAGTCATCAAGTACCAGCGGGAACGCCTGGGAACTAAGCACGGGTTCGTGGCGGTTAAGCCCAACTGTTCAATCCAAAGTTATACGCCAGCCCTGGCAGCCTGGATGAAGTTTGAACCGACCCAGGCCCTGGCATGTACCTACCAGGCCATCTCCGGTGCCGGAAAGACGCTGGAAGGGGCACCAGAAATCCAGGGGAACGTCATCCCATATATTCCTGGTGAAGAAAAGAAGTCCGAAGACGAGCCACTGAAGATCTGGGGCCACGTCGACGATGAGAAGAAGGCCATCGTGCCGGCCCAATCACCAGTGATCACCAGCCAGTGTTTGCGGGTGCCAGTACTGTACGGGCACACCGTGGCGGCCTTCGTTAACTTTAAGCAAAAGCCAAGCAAGGAAGAATTGATCAAGGCCCTGGAGGACTACAGTGGTGAACCACAAAAGCTGGGGTTGCCAAGTGCCCCTAAGCAGTTCATCCAATACCTGGATGATGATTTCCGGCCGCAAGTCCGCTACGACGTCAACTTCGAGCACGGCATGGGAATTTCCATTGGCCGTCTGCGGGAAGACAAGCTCTTCGACTGGAAGTTTGTCGGCCTGTCCCACAACACCGCCCGTGGTGCCGCCGGTGGGGCGATTGAACTAGCCGAATTACTGAAGGCTAAGGGTTATATTGAAGCTAAGTAAATGATTAGATAAGCTTGCGAGCAACGGTGCCCGCAAGCTTATTTTTTTACTCTGTGAGGCGTGTCCGTTTTAGGCAGAATAATTCACAAAGCGGTGGCTCGATGTTAATATTTGTATTAATATTATTGTGATAGTGGACGTTGATAAAGAGGGGAATTAAATATGGATATTGACGTTTCGGAGAAGTCGCTCCCGGTCTTTACGGCCTTAGACAGTAAGGTCCGGATCGCGATTATCAACTTACTGTCCAAGAGCAAGATGAACGTTGCCCAGCTTTCTAGGGCGCTGGGCTTAAGCAGTACGATTATCATTATGCACTTGAATAAGCTGGAAGCCGCCCACATCATTCGGACGGAAAAGAAGGGAAACCAGCGGATCTCAAGCCTGCAGATTGATACGATCGACATTAACTTTCCGCAACAACTGTACGTTCCGTACGAGAACTACCACGTTGAGATCCCGGTGGGCCAGTTTAGCAACTTTGACGTTAAGCCCTCGTGCGGGCTGGCCGGGCAAAAGGGCTTCATTGGTAAAGTGGACAACCCACGCTACTTTGTGGACCCGCAACGTTACCAGGCTGGGATGGTGTGGTTTGCCAAGGGTTACATCGAATACAAGATTCCCAACTACCTGACCCCCGACCAGGATTTGGAGATGATCGAGTTGTCGGCGGAGCTGAGTTCCGAGTTCCCGTTCTCCAATAATAAGTGGCCGTCTGACATTACCGTCAGCCTTGATGGGTACGAGATCGGGACCTGGACCAGCCCGGGTGACTTCTCAGACGTGCGGGGGAAGTACACGCCAAAGTGGGTTTACAATGATATGAACCAGTACGGGATCCTGAAGTCATTCCGGATTTCCAAGCACGGTTCTTTCATTGACGGCCACCACGCTGCCGATACCGTGATTAGCGATATTGATTCGCATAAGAGTTTCTGGACGCTGCGGATTGAGGTTAAGGAAAAGGCCAAGAATGCCGGGGGCTGCACGATTTTTGGCAACCATTTCGGCAACCATGACCAGGGAATCAAGGGCACCTTTTACTACAGCCAAGCAAACGAACACTAGAAGGGGAAGAAGAAATGAAAGTTGAAATTAAACGCTCCGGACTCACCCTCCGTGGGGTCCTGGAGGGGGCAACCAGCCTCAAGAATGACCATGTCGTGATCCTAATGCATGGTTTCCAAGGAAACCGTGGCTATGAGGCTGGCAAAATTCTCTATGACCTGTCCCACGCCCTGAACAAGGCCGGCCTAGCAACTTTGCGGATGGACTTTGCTGGTTGTGGTGAGAGTGATGGCGACTTCGCCAATATGACAGTGCTGGGTGAATTGCTGGACGGGATGGCAATCATTGACTTTGCGCGGACAAAGATGGGTGCAAAAACGATTGACCTGGTGGGCCACTCCCAAGGTGGGGTCGTAGCTTCAATGCTGGCGGCCTACTACCGCGACGTGATTAACAAGCTCGTCCTGATGTCCCCGGCCGCGACCCTGAAGGACGATGTCCTAGTGGGTGAGTGTCAGGGGACCAAGTACGACCCCAACCACATTCCGTTGAAGGTCCGGGTACACGACCAGGACGTTAGTGGTCAGTACTTCCGGACCGCCCAACTATTGCCAATTTACGAGACGGCCCAACACTTCGCTGGCCCAGCCCTGATCATTCATGGCCTCGCTGATAAGGTCGTTTCACCCGAGGCCGCACGCAAGTACAACGTTATTTTGCCCGAGAGCAAGCTTTACCTAATGGAGGGTGAGGACCACATGCTGGAGGGCGCCAAGCTAGATGGAATTCTGAACACGGTAACTGAGTTTCTCAAGAATTAGGATTATATAGATAATCCTATACGTACAAGGAGGGTGACCCCAGTGGATGACTATCAAACAGCACTGGTCCGGGCCAAGACGGTGGCGGACTGCCAGCGGGTCTACGAGGAAGCACTGGCGGCCAAGCGTCGGGCCTACCAAAAAGACTATCCGGAAACGTACCGGTCACTGGCAGCGGCTAAGGAGCTCGACTACTGGATCAAGGCCGAAAACCGGGCAAAGGTGATTGAAAGCGGCCAACACTCTTACGGCAACCTGATCCGGCGGCAGATAAAATTGTAAAAAGTTCTTGCTTTTTAGGATGAAGTTTATTAGAATAGTTAATGCTGTTGAATGACCCGTTAGTCAAGTGGTTAAGACACCAGCCTTTCACGCTGGTATCGTGGGTTCAAATCCCGCACGGGTCACTTTATTGGGCTATAGCCAAGCGGTAAGGCAACGGTTTTTGGTACCGTCATGCGCTGGTTCGAATCCAGCTAGCCCAATCAGCTTTAGGGTGGTCAAAACGGATTGTGTCCGTTTTGACCACCTTTTTTTGCTTTTATGCAGAAACTGAAATTTTTCCTCTCAATATTTCAGCTAAAAGCGATGTTTTTGAAAGCGTTCGCAGATTTCTCCCTTTTATTAGGAAAGTAACTATATAATTAAAATACTGCAGGATTGCACTTTACCGGGTACAAGTCTGCAAGTTATTTTGAGGGGAGTTTTCATTCTAATGAAAGAACATAAGAAGTTATACAAAGCCGGCAAACTGTGGCTAACGGCAACAATTGCATTGGCAACTTGGGGGATTATGCTGACCAGCAATGCCAGTGCTGATACAACGACGCCGACGCAAACGGCAACGGTAGCTCAGCAGGCAAACCAAAGTTCCACCACCATGACGGCGACTACCCAACAGCAGTTTGCTGCTACAAATGGCCAAGCAACTAATAATGAAAATAAGGGTTACCTGGACAAGGTAGAACTGGCGCCGTCATCAACGGCGGGCAACGTACAGGTGGTTGCAACTGGTTGGCACGCAGCCGATGCTAGTCAGACCCTGCCTTACCGCTATGCCATCATGTTTGACAAAACAACAAACTCAGAACTGGCGCGGGTCAAGGTTGCTGGACCTGATATTATCAACCGTCCTGACGTCCAAAAGGTTTACCCGGGGATTGCTAACAGTCAAAAAGCAGGCTTCCGGGCAAGTTTGGAGATCCCGTATGCTAACCTAGGTGACTCTTTAGTCTTGGTAAGTCGTTACAGTAACGACACTAAGAACGGTGAAGGCCTGCGTACCGATTATTGGCTACCAGTTCATATCGATATGAATAACTATGCTTACCTTGACGGTGTTGAGCTGAATGGTAATCAGGTTCGTGTTCATGGCTGGCACGCAACAAACCAGGCGGCAATAGGGAACCGCAGTCACCACTACATCATCGCTTATGATAAGACCCAAAATCGGGAGATTGCACGGCAAGAAGTCACGGATAATAATGTCCGGGGGGACGTTGCCAAGGCATACCCGGGTGTGTTCAACGCCAACCAATCTGGCTTTGACCTTAACTTTGACCTGAATCCAGCGTTTGTTAACGATGAAGTTCTATTTATCAGTCGGTGGACTGGGGCCGCTGACGCCAACAGCAACTATGTCGATAAATGGTTTGATCCACAATGGCTTTTCGGTGACGATGACGACCGTGCTAACCTTGACCAGTTTGTTGAAAAGGATGGGCAAATGACTATTGCGGGTTGGCACGCGGATAATCTGGCCTATGGCAAGAAGTACCATTACATCATCGTCCTTGACCATACGGCCGGCATAGAGGTTGCCCGTCAGCTGGTAACGACAAATCAATCCCGTCCTGACGTTGCCAAGGTCTTCCCACATATCGCCAATGCGGCAAACTCTGGGCTTAATATAACCATCCCATATAATAAGGCTTGGGATGGCCACGAGCTCCTGGTCGTTAGCCGGTGGACCAATGACCAAGCTGGTAACGGTAGTACTCCGGTCGATCATTGGTTCTATCCTAAGCAGTTAGTGGCTGGTCAACCAGCTCAACCAGCGCCAATTGGTCAACCAGCACCAACAGCCGAAAATGCGGCCCACCTTAAGAGTTTTAAACTTTATCGGGAAAGACACGCAATAGGTGCACAGATCAGCCCTAATTTCTTGAGTTTTATTGCGGAGGGGTGGCACGCGACCAATGACACTAAAAAATATCGCCGGTTCATAATGCTTGATAACACCACTAACCAGGTCTTATCAGCAAAGCAGTTTATCTGCGACGATATGCCAATGGAAGACTGGATGAAAATGAATCATAAGCAGCCTGACGTGGCAAAACGTTTTGGTCAGCAATATAAGAACGCTGCAGACTCGGGATTCTTCATTGAGGGATATATGACCGATTGCCAAATCGGCCATAAGTACACCCTTATTAGTCAGTATGCTGATGATGAGAATGGTACTAATGCCAATGAAGCCCGTTTTTACCTAGATGTACTTAACCCTAACCGGGTGACGCCGCTGTAAGGAAATCTTTCTATGCTGGTACCTTGACAATGCTGCCTAAAGAGAATAAATTAGTTTCAAATTAAAAAACGGCTTACCCGACACCGGTTGGGTAAGCTCTAGGCACTTATAGTAAGCCGCAGGTATGATGGCCTGGCCATCTAAGGTTTGCTATAAGTGCCTTATTTTTTAAGGAGGACAAACAGATGAAAATCAAGGATTTTGGAGTAGAACAGTGGATGAATAAGTACGAAACTAAGGCCCAGTACAACTTGGGTGAAACCTGTGTCTCACCGCTTTCCCTCCGGGCGCTCCTGAAAGTTGCTGGAGTCGACGAAAACGAATTTACCACTAAGCTATTGGACACGCGCCTAACTTACGGGGCAATTGAGGGGGCCAGCAAGCTGAAGCAGGGGATTGCCCAGCTCTACCGGACGCCGCTTGCACCGGATGACATTGTGACCGAGCACGGCGCAATTGGTGCCAATAACCTGGTCCTCAATACGGTGGTCGAGCCCGGGGACGAGGTAGTGGTGGTAACGCCGACTTACCAGCAGTTGGAGTCGATTCCCCAGGCCCTGGGGGCAACCGTTAAGTTACTGCCCCTGACCAAGGAGAACCACTACCTCCCGGACATCCAAGAACTTAAGCAGCTGGTGACGCCGCACACCAAGCTGATCATCCTGAATAATCCCGATAACCCAACCGGGGCCCTGATACCAGAAGCTAAACTTGAAGAGGTAGTGACGGTTGCCAAGTCCGTTGATGCTTATGTCTTATGTGACGAAGTTTACCGCCACCTAACCCAGGACGACCAGTATTCACCATCAATTATTGACCTTTATGAAAAGGGAATTTCTACCAGTAGCTTTTCCAAGGCCTTCTCGCTGGCCGGCCTCCGCCTAGGTTGGATTGCTACTCGTGACCGGGCGCTGATGACCCAACTCCTTTCTCACCGGGACTATGCCACCATTTCCTGTGGTGTCGTGGATGAGATGATCGGTACGCTGGCCCTGCAGAACTGGCAAAAGATCCTGCACCGTAACCGCCTGATTATCCGGGAAAACCTCCAGCTTTTAACCAAGTGGGTTGCCGGGCAGGATAAGATTTCGTGGCAACGGCCAACTGCGGGGACCACTGCTTTACTTTATTACGATGCCCCCTTGGCCAGCACCGCTTTTTGAAAATGGGCAAGGAAACATGTTCTTTTAATGACGTGATGAATTGCCTATTTTTAATCTTTTAATCGAACATACGTTTCAGAATATGATATAATGTCCTTAACAGAGAGTGGTGTTCAGTTATTAATTAGCTTTGTTGACTGGCCAATGATGAAAGATTGTGGTGAAAATGGCACAAGTTATAAAGGGAATCAAACTTCGCCTATATCCCAATGGCCGGCAAAGGGAACAATTATGGCAGATGTTTGGTAACGAGCGCTTCGTTTGGAACCAAATGTTGGCGATGGCCAAGGAGCGATATCAGAATAATCCCAGTAGTCACTTTGTCAATGAATACGGAATGAATTATCTACTGAAAAGACTCAAACAGGAATACCCATTTCTTAGGGCGAGTGACTCAACTAGTTTTCTAGTGGTTAATCACAACCTCGCCCAAGCCTTCAAGATGTTATTTAAACATCGGGGCGGTTACCCACGTTTTAAATCGCGTCGCGCTATTCGGCAAGCTTATACGGGGCGGTCAGTTTGTCGGGTGCTTGCTAAGCGGCGAGTGAGATTACCTAAGCTGGGTAGCATTCGAACCAGTAAAACCACCCGGTTAGCTAATAACAAGATTAAGTGCTATACGGTTTGCCTCGAGCCCACTGGCCGCTACTATCTGTCATTACAAGTGGCGGTTGAGGTTCCCGAACACTTAAAGAAGACGGGAAAAGCAGTCGGAATTGATGTTGGTATCGCTAATCTAGCCATTAGTTCTGATGGGATTAAGTACGGAACCTTTAACGCTAAATGGGCAGAAAAGCAAGCAATCAGGTGGCAAAGTAAGTATGCCAAACGGAAGCATCAGGCGACGGTTGCCGTCTTTCAATGGAACCATAACCACAAAACCATCAAGAAAGAACTAGGTGATTACCAAAACTGGCAACGAGCCCAGCAACAAAAGGCCCGTTACCAAGCTAAGGTAGCGAACCAGCGTAAAGATTATTTACATAAATTGACAACGACCTTGGTTAAGCAGTACGACGTAATTGTCATTGAAGATTTGAAAGCCAAAAACCTTCAGAAAAATCACTGCCTAGCTAAGGCCATTACGAATGCTAGTTGGTATCAGTTCCGCATTATGTTGGCATATAAATGTGCCTGGTATGGTAAGAAATTAGTAACTGTTAAACCGGACTATACCAGTCAAATTTGTAGCCACTGTAACTATCATACTGGTCCTAAACCACTCGAGGTTCGTCAATGGACTTGCCCAAACTGTGGTACTCATCACGATCGCGATATTAATGCGGCAGTTAATATCTTACATCAAGGATTAAAAGCTATTGGCTAGGGACTAGCCATGGTAAAAGAGTGGAGTTCTGTAAGTTAGGTAGCTTGAATACAGGTATAACATCCTAAATACTACTCTATGTTCCCAGAAGCGCGGTCATTAATGGCCGAGTAGTTCACGTGATCAGCTAATGGCCAAGTACCAGACGCTCCTGGTCCTCGGGGCCTGCTTTGGCGTTGAGAATTCAGTCCGGATTGGCTATGCCTTTGAAAGTGATCACTTGATGGCTGGCCTTTCCCGGGTGAGCGCCTTCTTAGCTGAAAAATAAAAGGCACCCCGTTACCAAACGATGACGGAGTGCCATAGGATAATCTTAATTTTCGTAAACGGACCGTTTCAGGATTCCAATGTAGGGGAGGTTACGGTAGAGGCCGCTGTAATCGAGCCCGTAGCCAACGATGAATTCATTGGGAACCTTGAAACCAACGTAGTCCGCCTCGACATCAACTTCTCGGCGGTCCGGCTTGTCGAGGAGGGCACAGATTTCGATGCTTTTGGCGCCACGCCCCTTCAACAGGTCCGCCAGGTACTTCAGGGTATGACCGGTGTCGATGATGTCTTCCATGATGATAACGGGGCGCCCTTCAATGTTTGACGACAGGTCCTGAACAAGTTTGACCTTTCCCGCTGACTGGGTACCATCGGCGTAGCTGGAGACGTCGACGTAGTCCAGGTTGAGCTTAAACTTAAGACGTTTGATCATCTCCACCGTGAAGACGACCGCCCCCGTCATGACGGAGACAATCAGGGGACACTGGTCCTGGTACTTCTCCGTCAGTTGGTTGGCGATTTCATCCATCCGGTGGTCAATCTGCGTCTGGGTGTATAAGACTTGTTCAATATCGTTATTCATCAAATTCTCCTTTTGCCGTGTCGCTACCAGTTAAAATAATGTTCGTGTTTTACGAAACAATCACTTTGATGGCCCCTTTTAACTCTTGAATTTTAACATAAATCTGAACTATTTAAAGGGAAACTGGCAAATTAAGTCAAAAAAGAAGCTGGAGTATGTCGGCTCCAGCTTCTTTTTTTAACGTTTTTTAAGGATGGTTCCGCCAATTCCCGTTGACGTTCCCTGGTTAGCAAGGGCGTTGAAGAGCTCGTTCAGGTTGGCAACGACCTCTTGGTCACCGTTCTGGTGACGCTGGGCAAGCTTTTGGGCGTCAAACTGGTTACTGGTAAGGTCAAAGGGGATTCTCCTGTCTCTTTGGACCCGCTTGAGGTAAATCTTAATGCCGGTTGTAATATCGAGTCCCATTTCGTTGAAAATAGCGCTAACGTCATCCTTCAATTGGTCATCAACTTTGATATTAATCTGTGCCATTCAAATTGCTCCTTCGTATACTAATTTATATAAATAAGTATATAGTGAAACAGAGCAGTCGTCAATTATGGGACCCCACAAAATGTTCCCTTTTACCCACGACCGGTCAACGACAAAAGCGCTTTTATTAGCTAGAATGAAACTAAATTTGTGAAGGGAGCACGATAAAATGCCAATTAAGTACCACCAAACGAGTCAGGAGTTTCACCTGTATAATGACCACATTAGCTACATTATTAAGGTGCTGAGAAACGGCCAACTGGGCCAACTCTACTTCGGTGCCCGGGTCCCGGACAGAGGTGACCACGGTTACCTGGTCGAAAATGGCTACCGGCCGATGATGAGCTACGTCTATGATGATTATGGATTCTCGCTGGGGAACGTCAAGCAGGAGTACCCGTCATACGGAACCAGCGACTACCGGATGCCGGCAGTCGAACTCGAACAGCCCAACGGTAGTACGGTTACGAACTTCCACTACGTCAGTCACCAAATTTCAGCAGGAAAGCCAACACTGTCCGGCCTTCCCGCTACGTATACTGAGGACGATGGTGAGGCCACAACGCTGGCGGTCACCCTTCGCGACGACCTTACCAAGGTTGAGATGGTCCTCTACTACACGATCTTCACGGACCACGACGCGATTGCCCGCAGTGTTTACTTCATTAACCAGGGGACTGCGACCCACCAGCTGACAACGGCGATGAGCATGAACCTGGACCTGCCGGACGATGACTACGACTGGGTGCAATTCTCTGGTGCCTGGGGCCGGGAACGACAAAAGAAGGTGGCCCACCTCCGTCCCGGCATCCAGTCCGTGGGTAGTACCCGGGGCGCTTCTAGCCACATGCAAAACCCGTTTGTTATTCTGAAGCGGCCCCACACTGACGAATTCCAGGGGGCAGCGTATGGTTTTTCCCTCGTATACAGCGGTAACTTCCTCGCCCAGGCGGAGGTGGACGCCTACAAGGTAACCCGGGTCCAGATGGGGATCAACCCCTTCCACTTCTCCTGGAAGCTCAAGCCGGGGGAGTCGTTCCAAACTCCGGAAGCGGTGATGGCTTACACCAGTAAGGGTCTGAACAGCCTCAGTCAGACTTTCCACCGCCTTTACCAGACCCGCCTTGCCCGGGGCTACTGGCGTGACCGCGAGCGGCCGATTTTGATTAATAACTGGGAAGCCACTTACTTTGACTTTAACGAAGAAAAGCTGCTCCGGCTCGCCAAGCAGGCCCAGCAGCTGGGGGTTGAATTGTTTGTCCTCGACGATGGCTGGTTTGGGGAACGGACAAAGGAAACGGCCGGCCTAGGTGACTGGTGGGTCAACCGCGACCGCTTACCCGATGGGATCAGCGGCCTTTCAAAGAAAATTCACCAGTTGGGGATGCAGTTTGGCCTGTGGTTCGAACCGGAGATGGTCAATAAGGATAGTGACCTCTACCGCAACCACCCTGACTACATCATCCAGACGCCGGACCGGCACCCATCCCAGGGCCGTCGCCAGTACGTCCTCGACTTTTCCCGACCGGAAGTGGTGGATTATATTTACCAGCTGGTTGCCAAGGTTATTAAGGACGGGCACGTTGACTATGTGAAGTGGGACATGAACCGGAACATCACTGAATGCTACTCCGCCGCCTACCGTCCGGACCAGCAGGGGGAGATCTTCCACCGCTACATTCTGGGGGTTTACAAACTCTACGACCGACTGACCAAGGCCTTCCCGAAGGTCCTCTTTGAATCCTGTGCTTCCGGTGGCGGCCGTTTTGACGCGGGGATGTTGTACTACGCGCCACAGGCCTGGACGAGTGATGATTCCGATGCCGGTGAGCGGTTGAAGATTCAAACCGGGACCTCGTACTGTTACCCGACCAGCGCGATGGGCGCCCACGTTTCGGTTTGTCCTAACGAACAGGTCAACCGGGTGACGCCGCTAAAGGCCCGGGGTGACGTCGCCTTCTTTGGGGACCTCGGCTACGAACTCGACCTGGGTAAGCTGACGGGGGCTGAGTTGGCCCAAATTAAGGACCAAATTACCTTCATGAAGAAGTACCGGCGCCTGTTCCAATTTGGCCGCTTCTACCGGTTGAAGACACCGTTTGAGGGGAATTTCACCGCCTGGCTAGTGGTGTCCCCCGACCAACGACACGCGGCACTGGGCTACTTTAAGATGCTCAACGACGTTAACGCGGAATACCGCCTCCAGCATATTCCGGGCCTCTTGGCTGACCAGGAATACCAGGTTAAGGAAGAAAACGGTCAGGATTGGGGTTGCTACTATGGTCAGGAACTTGCTAACATTGGCCTTGTAGTTTCCGATGCGGAGTCGGAACAGTCAGCCGCCACCAAGCAGGTAACTGACTTTTACAGTCGGCTGTTTATCTTTGAAGCAAAGTAATGAAAAAGGTCGTTAGTATCCGAGATTTCGGGATACTAGCGACCTTATTTATGTTTTCCCTGAGCCTGCTTGCGGTATTCGCGTGGGTTGAGGCCGTACGTTCGCTTGAAGATTCGGGAAAAGGAATTAGCGTGCTCGTAGCCACTGGCCTGGGCAATCTCGTCAATCGTCAGTTGGGAGGACTCCAATAAGTGGCGGGCCTTCGTGATGCGGAAGTTGCGGATATACTGACTGGGAGTCAGCCCGGTCGTCTTCTTAAAAAGGCCACTGAGGTAACTGCGGTCCAGGCTGACGGCCCTAGCCAATTGGTCAGTCGATGCCGTAGCAATGTGGGTACTCAGGTACTGAATGGCCTGGTCAACGTACCGGTTCTTTTGCAAAATCGTGTGGGGCGCGTTGATGGGCTTCGACCGGGCGATAAAGCTGAGGAAGCGCAGGAGGTAGCTGTTGGCAAGCAGCTCGTTTTCCGGCTTATCCGGTGGTAACTTCATGATGTGGTTGATACAGTCAACCAGTTCGTAGGAATACTGGTTATTGAAGGTCGGCAGGTCTTCGGAAAGGCCCAGCTGGTTGACCAGCTCATCGGCGTACTTACCGGTAAAACCAACCCACACATAAGACCATGGGGTGTACTCGTCCGCAACGTAGTAGGTCTGGTAATTGGGCTCAATTAAAAAGCCCTGGCCGGCGTGGAGGTGGTACTCAACGTCGCTCACCCGGAAGGTACCCGTACCGGCGAGAATATAGTGAATTAGGTAGTAGGGACGGACGGCGGGACCATAATGGTGGCCAGGCAATGTGTCGGACCGTCCCAGGGACGTAATCCCCAAGAAAGAATCGTTAGTTGGTGAAAAATCGAATGCGGTTGCCTTTTCCATATTTGCCGTCCCCCTTCTACCACCTATTTTACCCCCTTTCCTTGAAAATTGGTGTCGTGTTTCACATGAAACATCCAAAAGCTCCCCGTGGCTTGTGGCCATGAGGAGCTTTTTCACTAGTAGTTACTTAATTAGCTCGAAGACGTCGCTTTCCGCCAAGTAATCCTTTTCACCAGCAGGGGCTTCGATTGAGCCAAACGGCATTTCTGCCCTTAATTGCCAGCTAGCGGGGAGGTTGAATGCTTCGTGAATGGCGTCGTCAATCAGCGGGTTGTAGTGCTGGAGGCTTGCACCAATTCCCTGTTCGGCCAGGGCGGCCCAGACTGCCTGCTGGGCACCACCGATTGCTTGTTCTGCCCACGGGCCAAAGTTGGCGGCATAGGATGGGAACTGCTTTTCTAGCTTATGAACGGTCGCCGTGTCAGTGAGGTAGAGGATTGTTCCGTAACCGGCGCGGAAGCTGGCAATCTTTTCCTTGGTCTTCTGGAAAGCGGCCGGGTCCTTAACAATCTTCTGCAGCGTTGCCTCAACGATATCCCACACCTTATCTGATGACTGGTTAAAGAGGACAACCGCCCGGACGGTTTGGCTATTGAAGGCACTTGGTGAGTTGCGGACGGTGGCCTTCACCAGGTCAAAGATCTCTTCGGGTTGGGCGTTAACATGGTTACCCAGGGCGTAGATGCTGCGCCGCTTAGCTAGTAATTCATTTAATTTTGATTCCATAGTTAATTCCTCCTTGTTCGTTCATTTCACTTACTAATAGTAACAAACATGTTGAAGCAATACAAGAGGGGAATTATTTTTGAAAACAGGCAAGGAAACACGTTCTTTTAAGGACGTGATGAATTGCCTATTTTTAATCCTTTAATCGAACGCACGTTTTAGGATATGATATAATATTCTTAACAGAGAGTGATGTTCAGGTATTAATTAGCTTTGTTGACTGGCCGATGATGAAAGATTGTGGTGAAAATGGCGCAAGTTATAAAGGGG
>NZ_CANCWN010000016.1:0-44165 GCF_947381485.1 Limosilactobacillus avium
CTGGCATACACCAATCGAGATCTTCCTGCTTAATTTACGTCATTAAATTCGTTCAAGTTATTTCTTGCAATCTGCCAAGGCCTTAACCACGTTCTTGACGTAGGTGCCGCCGTGGTGGTAGCCAGCCGTGTAGTTATCCTTGTAGTGGCTAAGCTTGTTATCAGCGAGGTTGACCTCCACGATGGGGTTAATTGCCCCCTTGGGGATGTTGCGGTCAAACGACACCTTTCCCTGGCGATCGACGTTGGCGCGGACAATTGTCTTGGTAACGCCGGCGCGTTGGGCGGCCCGGGCCATCTTATCTTCCGCCCGGGCACTGGAGCCCCAGCCGTGGACGAAGATGGTTGGCACGGTCGACTGCCGGTAGTGCTGGATAGCCATCGCCCGGCTCGAAACAGCGAGACAGCAAAAGGCGAGGATGGTGGTTAGTATCGTAATCAGGGGAAATCTTTTCAAAGTGCTCACATCCATATCAATTAGTTAAGGTGGTCATTAAAAAAGCTTTGGATCTTGGCAAACGGAATCTTATCAACCTGGTCATACAGGTCAATGTGTTCACAGTCGTCAACGATGTACTTTTCCTTTGGCCCCTTGGCTAAATTATACGCCCGTTCGGAGAAGGCACGGGAGTGGGCCCGGTCACCAAAAATAAACAGGATTGGCCGTGGGGAAATCTCGTCAATGTGGTCGAGGGCGGAGAACTGCATCATCGCCAGGTTGGAAGTGGTGGTAAAGCCGCCCCGGGCATTGGGGTGGAAGCCCCGGGGAACAGCGTAGAAGCGGAACCACTCATTGTTGATGGGGTCCATCTTCGGGAGGTCATCAACTGACGGGTAGGGGTGGTCAGGGAATGACGGCTTGTATTCCGGCTGGCCATTGGCAAAGTCCGTCCACCGCTGGTTAGCCAACTGGGTCTTCATCTTGTCTAATTGGGCCTTGCTAGGCTTCATCATGCCGCGGATGTCCGTGATGTCGTACATTGAAGCGGTAACCACCGCCTTAATCCGGGGGTCAACGGCAGCTGCGGAAAGGGCAAAGCCGGCAGAGCCGCAGATCCCGATAACCCCGATCCGCTCCCGGTCAACAAAGGGCACCTGGACCCCAAGGTAGTCAACTCTGGCACTAAATGATTCGGCGAAGAGCTCCGGAGATGACACGTGGCGTGGCCAGCAGCCAGATTCACCCATGAAAACCTGGTCAAAGGTCAGGACCACAAAGCCCCGCTGGGCGAGCTCGTTGGCGTAGACGGCCGGACCCTGCTCCTTTACCCCACCATAGGGCGCACCCACGATTAAAGCCGGGTACTTTTCTGCTGTCCGTTCCTTTGGGGAGTAAAGGTCAGCCGCAATTTTTATTCCGTAGCGGTTTAAGAAGCTGACGTGGTCACGGTGGACGTTTTCATTGAGTTCGGTAATGTATCGTAATGACATAGGTTAGTCCTCCTTTATTTTCTTAATGACTTTTGCGGGAACTCCGGCGACAACGGTGTTAGCTGGGACATCCTTAGTGACGATGGCCCCCGCCGCAACAACCGCATTTTCGCCGATGGTTACTCCTGGTAAGATGGTGTCGTTGGCCCCAATCCAGGCGTTCGTGCCCACCTTGATTGGCTTGAGCTCAAGGTTGCGGCGGTCGGCCGGGTCGAGGGGGTGGTTGACGGAGACAAGGGTGGCGTTGGGACCAATCAGGACCCGGTCCGCTAATTGAATGCCGCCAAGGTCCGTAAAGGTGACGCCACTATTAATAAAGACGTTTTTCCCAATTTGAAGATGGCGTCCGAAGTCGGTGTAAAATGGCAGGCGAATTTCAACGGACGGGTCAATTGCCTGTCCCGTGATCTGCGCAACGACTTGGCGCACCTCTTGGTCGGTGTGGACGCCAGTGTTGAGCTCCTGAACGAGGGGCTGGTTAGTGGTGACCACCTGGGCGATTTCTTGGCTTGTGGCTTTCATGTTAGTTGTCATCCATTAACTCTCCTTTCTGGTTATTACTAGGATAAACAGTTGGCGTGCTCCTGTAAAATACTTATAATATATGGGAAAATATAAGTATTATGCATAGGAGGACTGACGATGGAAGTTCGGGTACTACGTTATTTCAATGAGATTGTCCGGGAAGGAAATATTTCCGGTGCGGCGCAGGTTCTCCACATCTCGCAACCGGCCCTTTCCCGTCAGATGAAGGAGCTCGAAAACGAGCTGGGGGTTACCCTCTTTGAGCGGGGGCACCGGCAAATCAAACTTACGCAGGAGGGGTCCTACCTCTTTGACCGGGCCCAGGAAATCACCACCCTGGTGGACCGGACTACTGACCAGCTGCAGAAAAAAGCGGTGGTGAGTGGTGTCATCAACATCGGTGCGGGCGAAAGTCGGGCCGTCCAACCCGTGATGGCCTGCATCAAACACATCATGGCCAAGTTTCCCCAGATTCGCCTCAACCTGGTGAGCGGGGACAGTGAGTTTTTACGCCACCAGCTGGATACGGGCTTGATTGAGTTTGCCATCCTGATGGGGCACGAAAACCTGATTGAATACAACACCATGCCCCTTAGTGGGGTTAACCGGTGGGGGATTGTCGTGGCGGCCGATTCGCCACTGGCACAAAAGTAGGCCATTACCCCTGCGGACCTGGTTGGCCAGCCACTGATGACGTCGGGGCAAACCATACGCCAGGACACCTTTCGTCAGTGGGCGGGGATGGCACTGAACCACTTCAACTTTGTCGGTCAGTATAACCTGGTCTTTAACGCGGCCTTGTTGGCCAAGACCGGTGCGTGCGCGGTAATGACCTACGAGGGGCTGATTAAAAATCAAGCAGAAGACAACCTGGTCTTTCGGCCCCTCACCCCGGCGCTAGTTGATCAGAATATTTTAGTTTGGCGCAAGGATAACCGCCTACCAAACGTTGGCAATATTTTTATTAAGGAAATGAAGGAGGTCACCCATGATCAAAATCAGTAATGTCCAACAAGCAGACTTGCCCGCGGTAGTTGTAATTGAACGGGCGGGCTTTAGTCCGGCTGAGGCTGGGAGTCCGGCGGCTTTTCAGGACCGGCTCAACAAGTTGCCGGACACCTTTTTAGTGGCCAAGGCTGGGGACCGGGTAGTCGGTTTTATCGTCGGCCCGGCAGTTAGTACCCGGGTGATCGACGACCAGATGTACGAAACGGCCCCGACTAACCTGCCTACGGGTGGCTACCAGCTGGTGCTCTCACTTGCGGTGGCCCCGGCCTACCGGGGAAAGGGCGTTGGCAGCCAGCTCTTGGACGCCCTGGCGCGGGTAGCCCGGGCAAGCAAGCGGCAGTCAGTTGTGCTAGACTCCCTGGCCAAAAACGTTCCCTTTTATGAGCATAACGGTTTTCATCAGGCGGGGGTGTCACCTTCCAGCCATGCGGACGAGACCTGGTTGACCATGGTTAAGGACTTGTAACTTTCCCTTAAGGCTGAGCAGAAAGCGTGCTTTTTATTGCCGGCCCCGGTATAGTTAAACTACCAAAAGAATGGAAAAGGGAGGAAACCGGTATGGCAAAGACGTTCACTAAGGAAGAGTTACAAAAGTATGATGGCCAGGATGGCCGCCCCGCGTACATCGCAATCGATGGCAAGGTCTATGACGTTTCCGAAGATGCTTCCTGGCAGGGTGGTAAGCACCACGGCTACACAGCGGGCCAGGATTTGACGGAACCATTAAAAAGACGGGTAGCCCACGGTGACAGTGTCTTACCGGGGATCCCCGTTGTTGGTGATTATATGGATTAGGTTAATAAAAATGGATCAGTGAGATTATCCCACTGGTCCATTTCTTCGTATTCAGGAGGTGTATATATCGGCAGAATTAGCCCCAGACTTCGGTGGCAATTTCCTTAACGAGGGCGACTTTCTTCCATTGTTGGTCCTCGGTGAGGATGTTTCCTTCCTCAGTTGAGGCAAACCCACACTGGGGACTTAAGCAGAGGTGGTCCAACGGGTGGTACTTTGCTGCTTCGTGAATCCGGTCGATGATGGTCTGCTTGTCTTCCAGCTGACCGGACTTGGACGTGATGAGCCCCAAGACAACGTACTTATCATCAGGAACCTTAGCAAGGGGTTCAAAGCCACCAGCCCGGTCGGAGTCGTATTCCAGGTAAAAGGCCTGCACGTTTTCCTGGGCGAGGAGGGTGTCAGCGACGGGACCATAGCCACCCGCGGCAGCCCAAGTTGAGTGGTAGTTCCCCCGGCAAACGTGAGTGTTGACCGTTAAGTCCGCTGGCAGGTCTGCAATGGCGGCGTTATTTACTTTTAGGAACCGTTCTTGGAGCTGCTTCAGTGCAGACGTATCAGCGTTGGGGTCCTTCTTCTTAAGGTTGGCAAAGTTATTGACGGAGATTCCCCAGGTACAGTCATCGAGTTGGAGGGTTCGGCAACCAGCGGCGTAGAGGTCTTCAATTACTTGGTGGTAGGCGGCCGCAACGTCGTGGTCCAGCTCTTCAACAGAAGCGTAGTTGTCCTTAACGCTGGCCTGGTTTTCGGGCCGGATTAACTCTTCTAAAAACTGAGCTGGTGCGGGGATGGTCTGCTTGACCTGGACCCCAGCAGGAACGTGGTCCTGGACAAACTTGAAGTAGTTGACAAAGGGGTGGTTTTCACCGCTGATCTTGCCGGCCACCTGGGCTGAATCGTTCCGGGTCTCTTCGTCATGGAAGAAGTAGCCATGCTTCAAGTTAACGTGCTTGACCCCTTGTAGTCCCCAGAAGAAGTCAAGGTGCCAGTAGCTCCGCCGAAATTCACCATCCGTGACGGCCTGCAGTCCGGCGGCAACTTCTTTTTGAATTAACTCGGTGATGCACTTGTCCTCCACGGCGGTCAGGTCGGCCTGGCTAATTTCGCCCGCCGCAAACTTGGCCCGGGCGTCCTTTAATGCTTGGGGACGGAGAAAGCTACCAACAACGTCGTAGCGGAATGGGGAAACAGTTCGTTTTGTGAATTCAGTCATAATAATCGATCCTTTCGTATGCGGTGGGTTCAGGTGCGGAGCAAATAAAAAACGCCCCCAGGAAAAGAACTGTGCCTTTCCTAGGGACGTCAAGCTAATCATTAGTTAACGTGTTACCACCCTAATTTGAGTCGGCCTCACAGCCAACTCCTCAGTAGGTACACCCGGAGGTAAACCTAGACGTTATATCGGACGTCACTCGTGGGCAGCTCACGTCTGGCTCGCCACCCGAACATTGCTCCAAGACCATCTTCGACAGGTCTAGCCATCCCGCCTTCCACCAACCGCGGTTCTCTGTAATGGCTGAGCCTGCTTACTCATCTCTTCTAAGCATTTCTTAATTTGATTGTCATTATCTTAACGAATTCTAATTTAATTGTCAACACTAATTGGCAAATTAATTACAAAAGCGGCTGGCCAAATAGGCCAGCCGCGATAGACTACTTATCTTCGGTAAAGTTAAACTCGTCCGCATGCCGGAGTGAGTAGGCGAAGTAGACAATTAGCCCGATGACAATCCATAACAGGTAGGTTAACCATGCCTTGAGCGAGATGCTGACCAGCAGGACCAGGCAAACCAGGATTGAACAGGTGGGGATTACGTTGCCAAACGGGACCTTGAATGGCCGCTCCAGTTCCGGGTACTTATACCGGAGGATGATCACGATCAAGGAGATGAGCATGAAGACCATCAGGGAACCAATGTTGGCGATTAAGGCCAGGTAGTGGAGGTCGAACTCACCAGCAAACACCGCGGAGGCCAGGCCGATTAGCCAGATGGCCCGGTTCGGACTCTGGGTATGGGCGTTTAACTTGGCAAAGCCCTTGGGCAGAAAGCGGGACCGGCTCATTGACTTAAGAATGTTGGACCCGGCGTAAATAAAGGCAAACACCACGGCCATGATTCCAAGGACCGCCCCTAAGGAGACAATCTCGGCGACATAGTTATGGCCCTCACTGAGCAGTACGTAAGACATCGCCTCGGAAACGTTCAGCTTGGTGTAACGCACTACCCCCGTCATCACTAGGCTGACTAGGATGTAGAGGGTTGTGGAGACCGTCAAGCAGAGGACGATTGCCCGGGGGATCGTGTGGCCGACGTCCTTGGCATCCTCCGCCGACGTTGCGAGGGCGTCAAAGCCCAGGAAGGAGAAGAAAACCGCTGAAGCACCGGTGAAGATCCCCTTCACGCCGTACGGGAGGAAGGGGTGCCAGTTGGTGGCCTTGACGTCCCAGATGCTGACCACGATGAACAAGACGATAATGAATATCTTGACCCCAACCAGGAAGTTGTTGACCAGCTTACTTTCGCTCGTTCCCCGGGTTAGGATGATGGTCATTAGGATGATCATCAGGACCGCTGGCAGGTTGATGTAACCATCCGCAGCGGGGTTGACGAGGAACTGGTGGGGCAGGTTAATTCCCAAAACTTCTAAGAATGATTGGACATACCCGGTCCAGCCGTTGGCAACCGTTGCCGTGGTGGTGACGTAGACCCCAATCAGGGTCCAGCCGGCGAGAAACGCGACAAACTTACCGATTGATACCCAGGCATAGAAAAACGCACTTCCGGAATTCGGCAAGCTAGTGGTGAGCTCCGAATAGCAAAGCCCAATCAACCCACTCGCTAGGGCCGCAATTAAAAACGAAAAGACGATTCCGGGGCCCGCATCGGTTGACGCGACAATTCCGGTGAGGACGAGGATCCCTGTACCGATGATTGCGCCAATTCCAAGGATTGAAAGGTCAAATAGTCCGAGAGTCTTTTCCTTCGGGCTACTGCCTTTGCCAATCTGATTTTTCATAATTGTTTCGATTCCTTTCTCTATATATGTCCGAACCTTAAGTTTACATTAAATAAAGCAGCGGTTCAAATTCTGGCGCTTAACATTATTAGTATTTTCCGGTGGGGAGGGGGCTTTTTTCCCGGGGCCCACCTCCCAAAATTTCCTCCGGGTAAAAAGGTTTCGCATTTCTTCCTAATCCATCATAAAATAGAAGGGTAACTTTGAAAAAGGAAGTAACAATCATGACCCAATATAAGCTTGTTGTAATCTCACTGGATTCACTTGGCTACCGGGACCTGGCCGAACTGCGCGACCTGGTGCCGAACCTTGATAAGCTAATTCAGCAGGGAACGTGGGTAAAGCGTGTCCAGGGTATCTACCCGACGCTGACCTACCCGTCTCACACCTCGATTATCACCGGCCAGTACCCGGCAGTGCACGGGATTGTTAATAACACGAAAGTCCAGCCGCGGCGGCAGTCACCGGACTGGTACTGGTACCGTAAGGACGTCAAGGCCACGCCCCTTTATGATGTGGCCCGGGCCGCGGGGATGACCACGGCCGCCTTTTTGTGGCCAGTCACCGCGGGGAGCAAGATTAACTATAACCTGGCCGAAATTTTCCCTAACCGGATTTGGACAAACCAGGTGTTAGTCTCACTCAAGGCTAGCTCGCCGTGGTTCCTCCTCAAGATGAACCAGCGCTACGGGAAACTCCGCCACGGGATTAAGCAGCCCTGGTTGGATGACTTCGTGACCGCCTGTGCCGTCGATACCCTCCGCAACAAGCGCCCCGACTTAACTTTGATCCACCTGGTGGACATGGACAGCATGCGGCACCGTTACGGGGTACGGTCAAAGGAAGCCAAGACTGCCCTGCAACGACTCGATGGCCGGGTTGCCCGGCTGATTCGGGCCACCAAGGACGCCGGAACCTATGACCGGACGAACTTCGTGATTTTAGGAGACCACTACCAGATCAACGTCCACAAGATGATACACCTGAACATGCTCTTCGCACGGGAAGGGTGGCTGACCCCGATTGATGGTAAGACCACCTTCAAGAATAACTGGAAGGTGACCGCCAAAACCTGTGACGGGGAAACATACGTCTACGTGCGGGGGCACAATATTGATTACGGCGAGGTCAAGCAGCTGATTGCTCGGGCCGAGGGGGTTCAACACATTTACGATGGTGCAGAGGCGGTCAAACTGGGTGCCAATCCTAAAGCGGCCTTCCTGGTTGAGGCCCAACCGGGTTATTACTTCACGGACGAGGTCAACCGGCCCGCAGTGGTGGAAGAGGTTGACCCTGATTCCATCGGGACCCCGGACCGTTACCACGGTGTTCACGGCTACGGGCCCGACCAGCCGAACTACTTCACAACGGCGGTTTTTGCGGGACCAGACGTCCAGGCAGGCGCAACGGTTGCTGGTGCCCACCTGGTTGACGAGGGCCCAACCTTCGCGCGCTTACTCGGCCTCCACTACCCGGCCCCGACCGCTGGGCAAGCAATTGAAGAAATATTTAGAAAGTGAGTGAAACTGTGAAATTCACTAAGCAACAGTGGCAATGGATTTTTTACGACTGGGCAAACTCCGGTTACGGGATCCTCGTGATTACCGCCGTCTTACCGGTCTACTTCAAGGCGGTTGCCCAAGCCGGAGGAGTCAGTGCCGCCGACTCCACCGCCTTCTGGGGCTACGCCAATAGCTTTGGCACCCTGGTAGTGTCCCTGCTGGCCCCCTTGCTTGGGGCGCTCGCGGACTACCCACGTTCGAAGCGGCGGTGGCTAAACGTCTTTACCTGGACGGGGATTGTCTTGACACTCGGCCTGGCGGTGGTGTCACCCCGCCACTGGCAATGGCTCTTGGGCCTGTATATCCTGAGTATTATCGGCTACTCCGGCGGGAACCTCTTTTACGATAGTTTCCTGACGGATGTCGCTGACGACCGTCAGATGGACCTAGTATCGTCCACCGGCTATGGGATGGGGTACCTGGGCGGCGTGTTAGCCTTCATCATTTTCCTTGGTGCCCAACTAACGAACGGCTTTGGCGGGTTGTTGTCCAGCTTTGGGGTGGCCCGGTTCAGCTTTGTCCTCGCCGCCGTCTGGTGGGTAATCTTTGCCTGGCCCCTTCTCCGGCACGGTCAGCAGCGCTTTAGCGTTCAGGCCGTCAGGGACCCGCTGACTGATAGTTTCCGCCGCCTGGGGCGCACCTTCCGTCATATTAGGAAGTACCGGCGGATTTCCTGGTTCTTGGTCGCTTACTTCTTCTATATTGACGGGGTCGATACCATTTTCACCATGGCAACCGCGATTGGGAAGGACCTCGGCGTGAACACGACAATGCTGATGATGGTTTTATTGATGGTCCAGCTGATTGCCTTCCCGTTCTCTCTTCTGTACGGGTGGCTGGCAAAACGGACCTCAACCCGGCTGGCAGTTCTTTTGGGAATCATCGTCTACCTGTTTATCTGCTTGTACGCACTGAAGCTTGACAGCCTGTTTGACTTCTGGTTTTTGGCAATCCTGATTGGGACGAGCCAGGGCGGGCTGCAGGCCCTTAGCCGGTCATACTTTGGCCAGCTAATCCCGAAGGACGCTTCAAGTGAGTTCTTTGGTTTCTACAACATTTTGGGTAAATTCTCCGCTATCCTAGGGCCCCTGGTTGTGGGACTCGTAACCCAGTGGACCGGGCGTTCGACGGTGGGCGTGGCCTCCCTCAGCGTCCTGTTCGCGGTGGGGCTGGTAATTTTCCTGGCCCTACCCAAGCTGAGTAATGGTGACTAATAAAAAAATATCCCTGACATTCGGTAATATTCCGAACGTCAGGGATATTTTTATTTATAGGGGACGTAATTAGTTCTTGCGGGAGTATGATGCGATGTCAGCGAGGATTTCGTTCATGAAGTCATCCTGACTCATTTCGTTTTGGGCTTCTTCACCGTACTTCCGGACGGAGACACCATTGCTCTTCATTTCGTCGTCACCGACAACCAGAGTGTATGGTACCTTTTGAGTTTGGGCTTCACGAATCTTGTAGCCCATCTTTTCGTTCCGGTGGTCAACAACGACCCGGATGTTAGCGGCCTTCAGCTTCTTAGCAAGGTCGTCGGCGTAAGCACCATGGGCATCTTCGTTAACTGGAATGATGTGAACTTGTTCAGGAGCTAACCAAGTAGGGAAGGCACCCTTGTAGATTTCAGTCAGGTAAGCAACGAACCGTTCCATGGTCCCAACAACACCACGGTGGATCATGACTGGCATGTGTTCCTTACCATCCTTACCAACGTAAGTTAAGCCGAAGCGGTCAGGAAGCATGAAGTCCAGTTGAATAGTGGACATGGTTTCGTCGTTCCCCAGGGCCGTCTTGGTTTGGATATCCAGCTTTGGACCGTAGAAGGCAGCTTCACCTTCGGCTTCGTAGTAGTCAAGGTTCAGGTCATCCATGGCAGCCTTCAACAGCTTTTGGGACTTCTCCCACATCTCGTCGTTAGCGTAGTACTTCTTCGTGTTCTTAGGGTCACGAAGGGAGAGACGGAAGCTGTAGTCGGTAATGTCAAAGTCCTTGTAAACGGACATGATCAGCTTCAGAATCTTGGCGAATTCAGTCCGGATTTGGTCAAGGGCAACGAAGGTGTGACCATCGTTCAAAGTCATTTCACGAACCCGTTGCAGACCGGAGAGGGCACCAGACTTTTCGTAACGGTGCATCATTCCCAGTTCGGCAATCCGCAGTGGCAGGTCACGGTAGGAACGGATGTGGTGCTTGTAAATTTGAATGTGGCTTGGGCAGTTCATTGGCCGCAGTTCAAGCATTTCACCGTCACCCATGTCCATTGGTGGAAACATGTCGTCACGGTAGTGTTCCCAGTGACCAGAAGTCTTGTAGGCATCCAGGTTCATCAGAACTGGGGTGTAAACGTGCTTGTAGTCATCGGCAACTTCACGGTCAATGATGTAACGTTCGATTGTCCGCCGAATAGTGGCCCCCTTAGGCATCCAGTATGGTAAACCGGCACCAACCTTTGGATCAACGAAGAAGAGGTCGAGCTTGTTACCGATAACCCGGTGGTCACGTTCCTTAGCTTCTTGACGCTTCTTCAAGTCGTCAGCTAATTCGTCCTTCTTGTAGAAGACGGTCCCGTAGATCCGTTGCAGCATTGGGTTGGAGGACATGCCCTTCCAGTAAGCACCGGCAACGGATAAGAGCTTGAGGTTCTTAACAACGTCACCATAAACCAGGATGTCATCCTGGGCAACGGCCTTGACGTCGCCGAGAACGTACATGGCAACCTTGCCGTCCTTGGCGTTTTCCTTGATTAATTCAGTAGAGAACTTGTCGTCCTTGACTTCTGCCAGGGCGTCGTCAACAGCGACTTCGGCAAATTCAACCTTAACGTCATCCTTGGCCATGCCCTTAACAACGTCTTCCAATGCGGGCAGTTCGTCAGCGGAAACTTGTTGGTCATCCTTGTCGGAGTCAACGTGGAAACCATCTTCATCGAAGCTAGCTTCACCAAGACGAATTCCCTTGAATTCTTGCTTCAAAGCGGCCTTCAGCATCAGGGCTGAAAGCTTCCGGAGGGCTTGTAATCCTTCCTTAGAATCCCGATCGATTTTCTTTACTGATCCATTTGGGGACATAACTGCAACTTGAGCCATAAAAATCTCTCCCTTTATAAAAAATAAAACGTCCCTAATGTCTGTCTGACAACAAGCATTAGGGACGTTAATTAACATAGTTAGCGTGGTTCCACCCATGTTCAGAGTATTACTACTCTCTCTATGGTGTGGTAACGGACACGACCCGACCGGCCTTATTTCGGCCAGTAAAAGTAGGAAGGTGGTATATTTAACGGTCGACTCGACATAACTTCCAGCCTAGGTTACGTCTCCCTGGTTGAGCACTCGGTAAATACATATCCTTCAATTGACTAAAATTATAACACCAAAAATCAGCTTGGCAAGGGATTTGATAAAAAATTTTCATCGATTATTATTTCCGCCAGTTGCTGGGGCACTTGGGACGGTCGTGGTGGTACTTGAGTTACCACCGTTGCTGCCGCTACCCTGACCCTGGGTGTTGCTGCTGGAGCTGTTTCCGTTGCTTTGGTTACCCTGTTGGCTTTGGCTGCCTGTGCTGGTACCACCATTGCTTTGTCCCTGGTTGGACTGCTGACTGTTTGATTGATGAGGCGTGGTCGTGACGGTGTAGGTGTCACTAGTCCCGGTATTGTCATCGTCATCGTCGTCAGTCGTGCTTGATTGCCGGTGGTGGTGACTGCTGCTGCTCTTTTTCTTGTGTTTCTTGGAGCTTGTCGTCACCGTCGTGTCATCGTTATTGGTGGTGTTAACCGGGTTCTGCTGCTTAACAACGAAGATGATGACCATCACCAAAAGAATTGCGAGCAGGAGGGTTAAGAGGAGCTTAAAGGTCCGCTTGCCCCGGTTAGGCTTCTTTCCAAATACCTTTTTCTTTTTAGCTTTGCTACCCAAACGAGGACGACGGTTCCCCCGTTTCTTAGGCTGGCTATCGTATAGTTGTACACGGCTCGGCCGCTTGTCTTGATTATTATTCAATGATTTCACCTCATCTGGCTAAATAGCATTCATTTCCATATTATAGCATTGATTGGGGGTGACAAAAGAAAAACAACGGTCAAACACGAGGTGAATGACCGCTGCTTCTTAATCTATCTGGGGGATTTATGGGATTGTTGTAACCTTACCCCTAATCCGTGAAGAAGTTGTGAACATGCGTTTACGAAAAAGTGAAGAATAGAAGATTACGGTGTAAACAAATAGCGGGTGAGAAAAGTTATTTCTTTTCCCATCCACTATTCAAGTTAGATAGATATTTGATTCAGAAATTAGTCTTTAGCAGAGTCCTTCATTTCCTCTTCTTGTTGACCAAAGCCCTTGCCTTCAGCAGCAAAGCGCTTGTCACCACGGTAGAGTTCACCACAGGTCCAAGCAAGCAGGACCAAGATGATGACAATGGTCAGGTAAGCCAGAACATCGGAAGTGCCCTTGGACCAAACACCGAAGCCCTCGTAAGTTGAAGGCAGGTTGTACAGGTTCAAGAAGGTCAGGGCAATAACTGAGATCCAGCCACAGACCTTAACCCACATTCGGTTCTTGAATTCACCCATTTCAACCTCACTGTTAGTCATAATCAGTAATGGCAACATTGAGAATGGCAGGGCGAAGGCCAGAAAGACCTGTGAATTTTCCATCAGGAGGTTCAAGGCCGAGTGTTGTTGGATCACGGATTCACCGCTTGTCATAGCAACACAGGCCAGAACAGGAATAACAGAAATGATACGGGTAACTAACCGCCGTGCCCACAGTGGCATCTTCATGTGAATGAAACCTTCCATGATAACCTGCCCGGTCAAGGTACCAGTAATGGTTGAGTTTTGACCAGAAGCAAGCAGGGCAACAGCGAACAGCGTTGACAGAATACCAGACTTAGCAACCGCAATCAGAATCGGGTTGGAAAGCATTGAGGTGTTGTTCAAAGCATCGTACAGACCGAAGAATGAACTATCCTTAACGGCACCGTACTTGAAGACCGCAACCCCCATGATCAGCAGGAGGGCGTTAACAACGAAGGCCAAAGACAGCTGAATGTTGGAATCCCAAGTGGTAAACCGAACAGTTTGCCGAATACTGTTAAGGTCGTTGTGGTCCATCTTCCGTGTTTGTGAAATAGCGGAGTGCAGGTACAGGTTGTGCGGCATAACCGTGGCCCCAATGATCCCCAGCGAACCACTCAGTGGCGTAATTCCACCGATTTGTGGGTGCTGGGCAATCGCCTTAGCAGATGGTACCAAGCCAGCAAAGGCAGCGGCCCAGTCAGGCCGTGACAAAGCAACTTGGTATGCGAAGACGAACAGGATAACCAGAATTAAACATGCAACAATTGCTTCGATCTTCCGGAAACCAATCTTTGTCAAAAGTAACAGAACTAAAACATCAAGAACAGTAATGAATACTGATGGGATCAACGGAATGTGGAAGAGCAGGTTCAGGGCGATCGCCGCACCAATAACTTCCGCAATATCGGTGGCCATGATGGCTAATTCCGTCATGATCCAAAGAATAATCCCTAACGCTTTACCGGTCCGTGCCCGTGTTGCCTGGGCGAGGTCCATTTGGCTCACGATTCCGAGTTTAGCCACCATGTATTGCAGTAACATCGCAATCAAACTTGAAATCAAGATAGTAGTCATCAGGGTGTATTGGAAGCTTTGACCACCGGTGATTGAAGTAGCCCAGTTACCTGGATCCATGTACCCAACCGCAACGAGGGCACCAGGTCCGGAGTAAGCAAACAAGGTCTTAAAGAAGCCCTTGCCATGAGGAACCTCAACCGTTCCGTTAATTTCTTCGAGTGACTTACCGTTAGCATACTCTATCAAGTGATGCTTCTTGTGTTGATTTTTTGTGTTGTCCACGCCAAATCCACCTTTCATCTTATTTTGTTAACTTGACCAACAATCAAAATTAACTTAATTCGAATACTTTGTTAGGTTAGCATAAAAAATATTACATTTCAACGGAAGATTGCCGGTCTCAAGGCATTTTACCGCAATAAACTTAAATAGCAATTGCGCTGATAGGTAGCCACTAACACGGATAAAACGTTTTCACAACTGTTCTAAATAAATTTAAGAAATTTTGAAGTTTTCTTCATATTATTATTTGGAAACGGTTACTTCTGTCAAACGTTTGACAACTAGTGTAATCCTTCACTATAATTATGCCGACTACATTATATAAGGAGAATTGATTATGAAAGCACTTGTATTAACAGGGACTAAACAGCTTGAAGTTAAGGATGTTGAAACCCCAGAAGTAAAGCCTGATGAAGTACTCGTTCACACCGCCTACGCTGGTATTTGCGGGACTGACCACGCCTTATACGCTGGCTTGCCGGGATCGGCTAGTGCCGTTCCGCCAATCGTCCTGGGTCACGAAAACTCCGGGGTGGTTGCCAAGGTTGGTGCTGCCGTTAAGAACGTCAAGGTTGGTGACCGGGTAACAGTTGACCCGAACATTTACTGTGGTGAATGTAAGTACTGCCGGACTTCCCGTCCTGAACTGTGTGAAAACCTGTCTGCCGTTGGGGTTACCCGTGACGGTGGTTTTGAAGACTACTTCACGGCACCTGCAAAGGTTGTTTACGCAATCCCTGACAGTGTTTCATTGAAGGCGGCTGCCGTAACGGAACCATTATCATGTGCCGTTCACGGTGTTGACCTGCTGGAAATCCACCCATACCAAAAGGCATTGGTTATCGGTGATGGCTTCATGGGTCAATTATTCGTACAAACCCTGAAGGCATACGGGGTTAGCGAGGTTACCCTGAGTGGTCGCAACGATGCAAAACTGAAGCTTAACCACGACCGTTTTGGTGCCAAGACCATTAACACCAAGAAGGGTGAAAAGATCCCAACTAACGAATACGACATCGTCATCGAAGCCGTTGGTCGTCCCGAAACCCAAGAACAAGCCGTTGAAGCTGCTGCCCGTGGTGGCCAAGTTTCAATGTTCGGGGTTGGTAACCCAGACGACAAGTTCTCCATTAACAGTTACGAAGTCTTCCAAAAGCAGTTGAAGATTCAAGGGGCCTTCATCAATCCTTACTGCTTCGAAGATTCAATTGCCCTGATGGCATCTGGTAAGGTCGATGTTCTGCCACTTCTTTCCCATGAATTTGGGATCGACCAAGTGGACGACTTTGTAAACGACCGGATTGAAAATGTCTCCAAGGCCGTTGTTAAGCTTGCCGGTGAAGAAGCTTAATAGTGGTGAAAGCATTCCCCAGGATTATTTCCCGGGAAATGCTTTTTTTATTTCAGTAATATTGACACGGTGTCACCAGGCTGCTATGATACTTATAAAGTTTGGTGACACCGTGTCACTTAAGGAGGGGTTAAACGTGCCAAGCAAAACCTTTGAAAACCTACCGGCAGCTAAGCAGGAAACCGTCCGGCAGGCGTTGCTAACTGAATTTAGTGCCCACAACCTGGCAGATGCCCAGGTGGCCCGGATTGTTAAGGACGCCGGGATCGCCCGGGGGGCCTTCTACAAGTACTTTACCGACCTGCCAGATGCGTATACCTACCTGTATCATGAGGCGCTGCTTAAGCTTCACGATTACGATATCCGTGCCCACCGCCTTCAATCTGCTGCGGCGTATGTTGACCAGGTGGCCGCCTTTATTAGCCAAGTGAATACCAGTCCCTACTATGAGTTGGTAAAGCGGCATTTCGCCGTCAATGAGGCGTTACTGCAACCGGTTGATTCCACGTTGCGCCCGGTGACGGCGACCGAGTGGGCCGTCATGACGCTTGTTCATGAGGCAATCAAGGAAGGGCTGCGCTACCCGGACAGTAGTGACCAAATACTGAAACGATTAAGGGCCGCTTTGACGGCGCTCCTGGCAAAGGAGGGGTAGGATGTTTTTAGCTTTAAAAGAGATTAAACACGAGAAGGTCCGGTATGGACTGATCATTGCCATGATCGTGATGATTAGCTACCTGATGTTCATCCTAATGGGAATGATGCTGGGCCTGGCGAACGAGAATAAGGCCGCCTTGACAACGTGGGACGCCCATACGGTATTTTTGAACAAGAATGCCAATGATAATATGGGTCAGTCCGTCATCACTAAGGACCAGCTGGCCGGTCGTTCCCTCAATAAGCACGAGGCCCTCGTTGGTCAAACCGCGGCCGTCATGAAACGGACGCAGGGAAAGGCTCATAAGGAAAGTGTTCAGTTTATTGGCCTTGATGCCGGACAGTATATTGCCAAGGATAACATGCCCCTGGTTGCCGGGCGGCACGCCAAAAATAAGCATGAGCTGGTCGCTGATGAAAGCTTAAAGGCCAAGGGCTACCAACTGGGAGACAAAGTGAAGCTCAACTCAACAGCGGAAAACTACCGCCTGGTGGGCTTCGCCAAGGATTCCCAGTTAAACGTTGCCCCGGTAGTTTATGGTCGCCTTTCGACCTGGCGTGCACTCCGGGGAGTTGCTCCCCAGGTGGTTGCCAGTGGAATCATTAGCAACCAGCAGGAGGGTGCTAGTCGGTTCAAAAAGCTGGCCCACTACCCAATTGACAAATTCATCCAGAAACTTCCTGGTTACTCGGCAGAAAACAGTACCTTTATGTTTATGATTGGCTTCTTAATGGTAATCTCCCTCGTAATTATTGCGGTCTTCCTCTACATCCTCACGATGCAGAAGATGCCCAACTATGCCGTGCTCCGTGCCCAGGGAATTCCGGCCCGCCACTTGGTTGGGGCGACGGTTGACCAGGCGGTTATCCTGATGGTCGCTGGGATATGCGGTGGCCTGGTTCTGACCCTGCTGACGGCTTGGTTGATGCCGATGACGGTCCCGCTGGTTTTGAAATGGCCATTGATTGGTCTGATCTCCCTTGTCCTCATCCTTCTTGGGGGAATTGGGGCCCTACTACCGGTGCGGATGATTATGAAAGTTGACCCAGTAAGGGCCCTCAACAGTTAGGAGGTTACGCAATGTCAGTAATTGAACTCAAAAACATCAGTAAGGATTTCGGTAAAGGAATCAGTAAGGTCCAGGTGTTAGATGACGTTAACTTTACGGCTGACCTGGGTGAACTAAGCTTGATCCTGGGTCCCTCTGGTTCCGGCAAGAGTACCTTCCTGACGATTGCCGGGGGCCTTCAAACACCAACGACGGGAACGGTCACGGTTGAAGGGGAAACCTTAGATAAATTATCGACTAAGGAACGGGACCAATTGCGGTTGAACAAGGTTGGCTTTGTCCTCCAGTCGTACAACCTGCTTCCCTACCTGACCGTGAAGGACCAATTTGCCCTGGTTCGCCGGATTAAGAAGACGGGAAATATGTCAGAAGAGGAGCTGAACAACCTCCTTGAAGAACTCGATGTTTCCCAACTCGCCAACCACTATCCAGACGAGATGTCCGGTGGGCAGAACCAACGGGTGGCGATTGCCCGCGCCCTGTACCCTAACCCGCCAATTGTCTTAGCGGACGAACCAACAGCGGCACTCGACAGTAACCGGGTGAAGGTTGTTGGCCGCCTCTTTAAGAACATGGCCGTTAAGCACCACAAGGCAATTGTGGTCGTGACCCATGACATGCGGCTGCGTGAGTTTGCTGACCATATCTACCAGTTGATGGATGGTAAGCTCACAATGGAAAGGTAAATATTTCCCAGGAAATAAATTTTTGATAAAGCCTGCTTGAGGATTCCCTTGCCTTGAGCAGGTTTTTGGTATAATCAAACTAAATAAATGTAAGGAGAATACAATGGCTTTTTTAGAATTGCACAATATCAAGAAGGCCTACTATCTTGACAAAGAAGCCTTTCCGGTCTTAAAGGGAATTGACCTCCAGTTTGAACGGGGCGAGTTTGTTTCGATTTTAGGTGAGTCTGGCGGGGGAAAATCAACCCTGATGAACATCATCGGGGGGCTGGACCGTAACTTTTCCGGTGAGGTCCTGATCAAGGGAACCCCACTTGACCATAAGCAGGAGCACCAGTTGGATGACTACCGGCGGTCAATGGTCGGCTACATCTACCAGTCGTATAACCTGATTTCCCACTTAACGGTGTTGGATAACGTCCTGGTGGCCCTGGACATGACCTCACTTTCCCGGGAAGAGCGCCAGAAGCGGGCGTTAAAGCTCCTTGACCAGGTTGGCTTGAGCGACCAGGCTCATAAGCATCCCAACCACCTGTCTGGGGGACAGAAGCAGCGGGTGGCAATTGCCCGGGCCCTTGCCAGTGACCCCCAGATCATTATTGCCGATGAGCCGACGGGGGCCCTTGATTCACAAAATACCCAGGAGGTTCTGACATTGCTGGACCAGATTGCCAAGGATGGTAAGCTGGTCATTGCGGTTACCCACTCCCAGGAAGTTGCCGACCATGGAACCCGGGTCGTCCACTTAGCCGATGGGAAAATTGATGGGGACGAACGGCTCCGGCCAGCCTATGACCTCCCTAAGGACCCCACAGTGATTAAGTCCCAGCAGCTCCCGGCGATGGCCAGCTACCGGATGTCTTTTAAGCACCTGATGTATAACTTCTGGCGCAACTCACTGATCATGCTGGGAACGGCAATTGGTATTTTTGCCGTCCTCCTCTTCAGTGGCCTGGGCAACGGGATTAATGGCTATATCCAAAACCAAATTAATTCCTTGACCAACCCCCGGTCAATCACGGTATTCAAGAACCCGACCGGGAAGCATCTTACCCAGGACCAGATCCAATCATCACTGATGCAAAACCTTTCCGCAGATCCCCAGTCAATGATGATTGATAGTGGGGCCCTCCACCGGCTAAGTAAGGTCGATGGGGTGTCCAGCGTCCAAAAGGGGAACATAATCAGTGGTTACCGCCTGTCGTACAAGAAACTGCAACAGAGTGGGACCACACTGACAACCTGGAATAAGTCAGTGACATCCAGTTCGATCAAGCATGGTCACCGGCCAGGTAGTAATGAGATCGTCCTGACGAAGCAACAGGCCATCCAGCTGACCGATGCGAAGAATTACCGCAAGATTATTGGCCAGCCGGTTAACATTTCCTTTAACTGGGTAAACAGTAAGGGGGACCCGGTTGCCATTAACGGGACGGTGAAGGTGGCTGGCCTCAGTGAAGGAACTAGTGCCCAGACAACGGTTAGCTACGGTACAATGCAACGGATGCTGCGGGGCAGCGGCGCCGTCACTAGCCCGAACTTTGTGGCGGTGAGTGCCAACAGCCTCTCTGATGTTCAAAAGGTTGCTAACCGCATTAACAACCTCAAGAATGCCAAGGGTGAGCGCATGTTTGGGGCAATTACGGTTGGCTCGATCCTGAAGACGGTTAACACTTACGTCCACCTTGCCTCGACTATTCTTGCCGCCATTGCCGGGATCTCCCTTCTCGTCTCCGCACTGATGATCATCGTGACGATGTACATGTCGGTATCGGAACGGACCAAGGAAATCGGGATCCTGCGGGCACTTGGTGAGAGGAAGAAAGATATTCGTCGTCTGTTCACTTCAGAGTCAATCTTTATTGGGTTGTTCTCAGCGGTCTTAGCACTGGTTATTGTCATTGTCGTAACCGTAATTCTGAACCACGCCTTATACGGGATGATTAAGTACAACATCGTCCAGATAACGGCCGGGAATGTGATCTTCGCGTTTGTGGTTGCGGTAGTAATTTCCTTCATCGCGGCACTGCTGCCGGCCCGGCGTGCAGCCCGCCTGAACCCAATCGATGCCCTTACGGCCGACTAATATTCAAATAAAGAAGGGACCCTTCGCGTGTAAAAACGCGGTGGGCCCTTCTTTTTAAGTGTAGAGTAAGTGCAACTTAATCAACATTATTAACTTAATCGATCATTAATTTAAATGACAATGCTTTTTATTTTTAGGTATACCAAAGTTATGCTATAATCCATAATGGAGGTGTTAGAAGTGACGACGATTTTTGTCCATGATAATTATAAGACGCAAACGATTCATTGCTCCGATGGTTCCCAAGGGGTGATGAAGGTTAGTGAAGAGAGCTCAGCACCATACTACAACTTTAAATTTTATAGCCATGAGCATCCTGGCTTTTGGGTGGACCAGGACCAATTTCATGACGGGGAAAACGTCACGGTTAAGGACATTCAGAGTGACGACCAATTCCAACTCAAGTTTGTCTGAAAAGACGTGCACAAATACTAAAAAACAGCTGACGAAACTTCGTCAGCTGTTTTTTTACTTAACTATATCCTCTGCATGGCTGAGGGCATCGGCAATTAGGGTCATTACTTTTGGGTCGTCGAGGTGGTAAATGACCACCTTACCATGACGGTGCTGCTGGACCAGGTTATACTTCCGGAGAAGCTGCAGTTGGTGAGAAACACCGGACTGCTCCCAATTCAGCGTCGAGCTAATCTCCGAAACGCTCATGGACTTTTGAATCAAGAGGTAGATCAATTGCAGTCGCTTGGGATTACCCAGAACCTTGAAAAGCCTGCTGATTTTGATAATGTTTGGTAATTCTCCAGAAATACGCGTCGCCATTGGCTCTCCCTTACTTTCTTACGTTGAAACGAACGGACTTATATTACCTTTTATTTTAGGATTTAAACGACAAAAAAGCAAAAGGCTGTTAAGCACTTTTGCTTTTTTATAAACAAATTATTCTAGATGATTAGAAGGCCAGCTTCTGCCCAACGTAAATGGTGTAAGGACTTTGTAAATTATTACGTTGTGCCAGGGTGTGCCAGTTAAGGCCATACTGTGCAGCAATTCCAGACAGGGTATCACCGCTCTTAACGGTGTAGCCGCCCCGGACGCTAGTCGTTGCTGATGACCGACTGTAGTTGTTGTAACGTGGTGCCGCCTGACCATTTACCCGCAGGACTTGGCCAACATAGATCAGGTTCGGGTTAGCAATGTTGTTAAGCTGGGCCAGCTGCTCATAGGAAACCCCAAAGCGACTGGCAATCCCAGACAAGGTGTCACCACTCTTAACAGTGTAGGCTGCGTTGTTAGTAGCTGGTGCTGGGGTTGGGGCCGGCTTAGCATTGTTAGTGGTGTTATTGTGGACCGGTTGGCTAACCGTTGCATTATTAGCTTGTGCTTGCAACTGCAGAGTTTGGCCAACGTAAATCCGGTTGACGTTTTTAATATGGTTGATTTGGGCCAACTGAACGTAATTCATGCCAAACTGGTTAGCAATTCCGGATAACGTGTCCCCACTCTTGACGGTGTAAGTCTTGACCGTGTTGTTATTGTTAACTGGCGCGGTAGACTGACTTTGGTTTTGCCCTTGGTTAGGCGTTGTTGTGGTCGTCGTGGTATTTTGGTTGTTAACCGGTGCTGCTTGACGAACGAGGAGCCGTTGACCAACGTAAATCCGGTTGACGTTTTGGATGTCGTTCAGGTGGGCCAAGGTGTTAACCGTTGTGGAGAAGCGGTTAGCAATGCTTGATAACGTGTCGCCACCGTGAACGGTGTAGTAGTTAGTGCTGCTTGCGTAGCTACTTGATGAGTTATCATTTTGTTGCTTGTTGATGACCGTCTTCCCAGAGATGGCTACGGAATCCAGTTGGCTCAAGCCGTATGTCTGAACCATCCGGATTAATGCGTTGGCGTAGTTAGGGTCGGTTGCGTAACCGTCAGCCTGCAACTTCCGGGCAACGGAAACATAATTAGTGTCGCCAAGCAGGTTACGGTAGCGGCTGTTGACGTACAGGAAGTCCCCGTGGTCTTCAACAGATTGTGAATTGTTGGCGTAAGCCCGGAAAGAATCGTTGATGTAAACAGACCGACCGCCGTAAACTTCACGGGTCCGCATCGTAACCGAGTTACCATTGTATGAGCCCTTGATCCCAAAGAGGTTGTGGGTCTGCGTAGCTAAGCCAGAACGGCCCCAGCCACTTTCAATAATTGCTTGGGCAACCGTTACGGAAGGCAAGACACCGTACTTGTTCCAGCCATTGATTGCGCCTGGTGCCACACTTTCAATAAAGCGTTGGGAGGTAGCGTTATTACTGAAGTGAAGTGAGTTTAGGTTGACCTGCTGAGTATTGGTCTGGGCAGCAAAGCTCTGTGTTGAAGTAGCCTGGGCACTGTTGTCCTGACTAGTAGCACTGGAGGCGGTGCTGTTGGCTTGTGAGTTAGCGGTGCTTGCGGATGCCGGTGCCACACTGTTTACTGCGGCACTTTGCTGGTTAGCTGCTTGGCTGTCCGTGTTAACGTTTGAAACAGCTGCCTGTTGGTTGTTCCCGTTGTTTTCGTCAGCGTGGGCAACAACCCCAGTAGCAGTGAGCAATGTTACCGCCGTTAAGCTGGCAACCATCCACTTGCGACCACTTTTATACATTTTGAAGTGCTTTGAATTAGCGTTTACCTGTTGATTCATTGATTAAGCTCCCCTGTCATTTAAAAAGTGATAGTTGAAAGATAATCGGAAGACTGTCTTTCTTCCCCGATAATTTTGCACAAAAAAGTTAAGAAGTTATTAAGATTTCACTATTAATTAAAGTAGCATTATTTTTTATACGCGTCAATGAACTATTAAAAATAAAATAAGTAAATTTATATTTTGAATAGTTTAAAATAACCAATTTGACCACGAAATTTAGCCTTTTCAGCCGACTTTATCATGTGAAAAACATTTTTGATAGATGATAGTAATTTCATACTTGATTTTTACTAAATTAAAGAAAGTGATTCCAGTTGGGGTGGCACTAGGCTATAATGAAGTAGTTTAACACTAGGGATGCGAGGAAATTAACATGGTAGCAAAGTTAAAAGATGTTGCACAACTGGCTGGGGTTTCCGTAACTACCGTCTCACGGGTAATCAATAATTACGGGTCCCTCAGTGCCAAAACAATTAAAAAGGTTCATGAAGCTATGCGGGAGCTTAACTACCAGCCCAACGCACTGGCCCGGGCAATGCAGGGGAAGCCTTCCAAGTTTGTTGGCCTGATTTTTCCCAACCTGACCAACCCCTTTTTCGCGGAGCTGGTCAATGAACTTGAGCGCCAACTCTTTAACCAGGGCTACAAGGCAATTATTGCGTCATCGGCGGAAAACCCCGAAATTGAGCACGAGTACCTTAGTATGCTGATGGCCAACCAGGTCGACGGGATTATCTCTGGGTCCCACAACCTCGATATTGAGGAGTACCACCAGATCTCCGCGCCCATTGTTTCCTTTGACCGCTACCTGGCGGACAACATTCCCATCGTTGCCTCTGATAGCTACCGGGGCGGCCAACTCGCCGTGGAATACTTACTACGGAAAAACGCCCGCCACATTGCGGTAATTGTCGACGAAGATACATCCGCTTCACCAACGCTGAACCGGTTGCAGGGAGCCCTGGACCGGTTGACGGAAAAGCACCGCAGCTTTGACCCCTTGGCCCTAGGGGACCTTGATTTTTCAACGACCTTTCCTGGAATTTATGATGGGGTTGTGGCTTCAAACGATGTCCAGGCTCTTGAAATTGCCGCAATTTACCAGCAGCAGGGGTTAAAGATGGGCCAGGACTTCTTCATCACTGGATATGATGGTTCACAACTGATCCGCCACATTGCCCCCCAACTGCCGACGGTGATTCAGCCAATTCCTAAGTTGGCCGCCGCTTTAATTAAGACCCTCCTTAAACGGGTGGCGGAACCAAATGCCAAAATTTCGTCAGTCACCTTACCAGTTGAATTTCATGAATAAGAAAAGAGCAAGTCAGCAATCGTTTTGATTACTAGCTTGCTCTTTTTAGTGGTAAGTGGACCCGGTTCGTACTGGGTTGGCCCCGTAATTACTTACTTTGCATAAAACGTTGGAGTAATTCGGCTTCTTCAGAAGTTGCGGCAGAGTTCGATGACTTAATATCATGAATCCGCTCTACTGATAGGTGGCTTCCAAAAGCAACTTCATTGTCATTTAAGTCGTTATCACGCTCAAATTTGATTAGTTCTTTGGCTAACTCACTCAAATTATCCATGAATTAATTCCTCCTTGATGTTCGGGCAGCTTTTCAACTACATTATTATTCTTATGTCCTTTGCTGGAACAAAATTTACACCAAAATTTAGTTTAGCACAGTTTGCGGATTTACAAAAAGAAAAGCAAAAATTAATCTTAAATTCCGCTGGTGGGTGGGGACAAGAACTTCAATATGTGTGATAATCAGAGTATAGAATTATGACGAAGAAATGGAGCGAAAGAGATTATGACTTGGAACTGGTTAGGTTGGCTACTGTGGATTCTCGCAATCGTGTTTTTCTGCTACGTAATTCACTACATTCGTGTCCAACAACTGATGTTAATCGCTAAGACAAAGAAGGCTTTTTCACCTAAACTCTTTTGGCGTTACGTGGCCTTACTACTGGTCGCCGTCATTTGGCTGGGCGGGATGCTTTATCTGACCTTCTTCCGCCAGGCAGATATCAATAACCACAACGAAACGCGCATCACAATGAAGTACTCACCGTTGCAGATCCACAACAAGAGCAATGACTACTACTACGTTCTGGCAACCCGGAGTCAAAACGGCAAGCACCCGATTGTCTCTTATACTTACTGGGCAAACGGTAACCGTTATACGACCAATTCCCACTATGGTTCAGTAGCCGATGGGGACCGGATCATTACTCTGGACGCAAGCAGCCTGCCGTGGGACAAGGCCAAGCTGAAGAAGCAGGACCGGCAGACGGGGCACGCATTTGCGGCTGAAATGACGATTAGCTACAAGAATACCCTGCTCAACGGCCTGGGCCTTCGTGCTAACCGGACCGCAGAAGTCTACACCTTACTACGGGTTCCATCATCTGAAATGGTCCACGAACGGTAGAATTGACAAGAAGGTTGGGAGGATAATGAAAAAGCAGGCAACTGTAAAGTTGAAATGGGTGGCCCTGGCAAGTTTGCTCAACAACACCGGGGCTGCTTTTTTATGGCCGCTGACAACGATGTACATGCATAACTACCTGCATGAAACGCTAACGACGGCGGGGGGCGTGATGCTCTTCATGTCGATCTGTACGATGGCAGGTAACTACCTCGGCGGTTGGCTTTTCGATCATTGGGACCAGTACCGGACCGCCGTGATGGGGGTTGGCATTTCAACCCTAGCCATTTTTGCCCTGATTTTCGAACATGACTGGCCCTGGTTTGCGGTCTTAATGATGCTTAATAGCTTTGGGGATGGAATTAACATGACCGTCGTTAATTCTTACGGGGCCCTGGTCACTGACCACAGTTCGCGCTACGTCTTCAACTACATCTACATGGCCTTCAATGTGGGGGTTGTGATTGGGACCTTAGCTGTCGGGGTTTTGCTGCCAATCAGTGTAACTTTGGTTTTCAGTGCTGCAACCTTCTTCTATGCCCTCCTTGCCCTGGTGGTTATCCTGGCCCTCAATGTCCGGGTGACCTTGCCACCTAGGGCCAAACAGCGGGTAAGGAAAGGTCGGTCAGTGTCAACCCACCACCGGGCCTTGGTATTAGTTTGGTTGATCCTCCTCAATTACATGACAATCCACCTCAGCTACTCCCTATGGGAAAGCGTGATGGCGGTTCATATGACTAATATGGGGATCCCGTTCTACGCTTATAGTATGCTCTGGACCTTGAATGGCCTCTTGATCATTGTTGGTCAGCCGCTGGTGAACAAGCTCAGCCCCTACGTCAAGCTTTCCAACCAGATCATGGTGGGGATCCTGATTTTTGCGTCATCGTTTCTCTTCCTCATCGTTGCCCGAAATCTTTGGGCCTTTGTCATCGACTTTGTAATATTGACAATCGGTGAAATGACGAGTTTTGCGGGCCTTCCCGCCTGGATTGCCCAGCTGACGGATGTTAATGAGGCGGGGCGCTACCAAGGTTTACTTAATATCGCGTTCTCAGTTGGTCGGGCAATTGGGCCCCTCTACGGTGGCTTTGTTATCGAACAGGGCAATTACCAAGAGCTCTTCATCTCCGTCTTCTTGATGATGACAATTACCCTCCTCTTCGTTTTCTGTGCCGTCCTTTCGTGGCGACGATTGAAAACCGCCAGAAATAATAATACCCAAAATTAACGACCTATGGTAAAATCACTAGTGTAATTGCAAAGAAGTAGAACAAAAACAGCCACGACTTAACAGAGAGCCAGTTTAGCTGAGAGCTGGCGGTGGTTGCGAATCCACCTCTACTGAGCAGGAGCGGTGAACCAAGTAGCGGCTTCCGGGGCGACCCGTTATCATCGTGAAGTTATAACGACTTCGTGAGGCAGTAACTGCGAGGTTACTGTAAATAGAGGTGGGACAGTGAGTTAATCGCCCTCTAAGGTTGAACGGCCTTAGGGGGCCTTTTTTGATGAAAGGAGCAGAAACAGGAATGGATTATCAAAAGCCAAAGGGAACGGCAGACCTGCTGCCGGGCACGACGAACGTTTGGGAAAAGGTTGAGGCAAAGGCCCGGGAAGTCTTCCGGCAATTCGGTTACCGGGGGATTCGGACCCCAATGTTTGAAGACTACCACGTCTTCTCCCGGAACGTCGGGGACACGTCAGACATCGTTGAAAAGGAAATGTATGACTTCCACGACAAGGGTGACCGTCACATTGCCCTCCGTCCGGAAGGGACCGCGGGGGTTGTCCGGGCCTACGTGGAAAATAAGCTTTACGGTCCGGAATACCCGAAGCCGTACAAGGTTTACTACATGGGCCCAATGTTCCGTTACGAACGGCCACAGTCCGGTCGTCAACGTGAGTTCCACCAAATCGGTGTTGAGGCCCTGAACAACGAGTCACCACAAATTGATGTGGAAGTTATTGCGATGGCGATGACCCTCTTCAAGCAGTTTGGGGTACCAAACGTGAAGTTAGTTATCAACACGCTTGGTGATAAGCAGGTTAGAAAGGACTACCGGGAAGCTTTGATCAACTACCTGAAGCCCCGCTACGATGAACTGAGTAAGGACTCCCAGGAACGGCTCTACAAGAACCCACTCCGGGTCCTTGACAGTAAGGATGAGGGCGACAAGAAGATTGTCGAAGACGCTCCATCGATTCTAGATTACCTGGACGACGAATCTCAATCCTACTTTGACCAGGTTCAGGCCCTTTTAAAGGAACTCGGGATTGATTACGAAATTGACAGTAACATGGTCCGGGGGTTGGACTACTACAACCACACTATTTTTGAAATCATGTCTGATTCACCAGCCTTTGGTGGCGGCTACACGACGGTTTGTGCCGGTGGTCGTTACAACGGCTTAATTTCCCAACTTGGTGGCCCTGAAGAAGGGGGGATCGGCTTCGGAATGGGGGTTGAACGGTTGATGATCCTCCTTCAGGAAGAAAATCCCGACTTTGCCCCAGTCGACAAGCTGGACCTCTTCTTGGCAAGTGCCGATGACAAGGGTGATAACCTGGCATTTGAAATCCTTAACAAGGTGCGCCAACAGGGAATCGTCGCTGACAAGGATTACAGTGGCGTGAAGGTTGGTAAGCAGATCAAGGAAGCCTTCCGGCGCAACGCTAAGTACTTTGCCGTCTTCGGTGACCGTGAAGTCAGTGAGGGTCAGTTCCAGTTAAAGAACGCGGCAACAAAGGATACCGTAGACGTTAAGGTTACGGACTTCGTTGCGGACCCTGCTAAGTACCTGAAGTAAAGTTTGATATTATTGAAAATAAAAGGGGACCACCAGCATCCGAAATTTCCGGATTCTGGTGGTCCCCTTTATAGTTAGTCATTAAAACTTTTGCGTTTAAGGTAGATGCCGGTCGCTGTTGCCAGAATAAGGGCAACAATGCAGGTAAGAATGAAGCCATTGGTGGATGCCTTCCAGGGTAATCCGCCAACGTTCATCCCCATAAAGCCGGTCACGAGGGCGATGACTGCGATTACCAGTCCAGCGGAGTCTAAGTACTTCATTAAATGGTTGAGGTTGTTATCCATGTGACTAAATGACTGTAATTGAGGCACGCCAAAGAAGCCCACGCGCTAGGTTATTTTTGTAGGTCCCTTCCCCAGTCGAGGGCCAACCCCTGCTTTTGGATAACCTGGGCAAGCTCGTCCCGCTTGCTAAAGTGGTTATTTAACTTGTCACCGTTGATCTGCTTGGTAAAGGAGTCAATCCGTCTGTTGGCGTCCCGGAGGTCGTAGTACTGGGTGACAACCTGGTTATATTCTGCCAGGTCGGCAACTTTGAAGTCCCGTGGGTAGTGATTTGCAAAGGCGACAAACCGTTGTGGCAGCCGGGGCTTTAGTTGCGGTTCTTGGTCTGGGACCCCAACTTGGATGCCCAGGAGGGGCAAGGTCATCTTTGGCAAATCGAGAACCTGGACGAGCTTTGCCGGGTCGTTCTTAATGGACCCAAGGATAACCCCGCCCAGGCCCATGCTTTCGGCAGCCGTGAGGAAGTTCTGCACGGCCAGGGTGGTGTCTTCCACGGCCTGCATGAAGATGTCAGTGGTGTGCAGGCGGCCGTCGTCATTGCCCTTCTGCTCCCTAATTTGCTGGTTCCGGTAGAGGTCGACAATAAAGATAAAGAGGTCCCCGTTAGCGCCAACGTACGGCTGCTTAGAGATTTCCCGAACCTGTGTGCGCAGTTGCGGGTCCGTGACGTGAAGAATGCTGAATTGCTGCATGAACATACTAGTGGAGGTATGACGGGCAGCTTCGTACAGGGTCGTTAACTGTTCTTCACTTAACGTTTGCTTTTTAAATGCCCGGATGGTCCGGTGGTTAACTTGGTGGTCGATTGTTTCGTTATGAATCATTTTTATCCCGCCTTTGGTATTTATTTGTCAGTTGCGTAGGTGCCCATGTCATCGGCAATGACAATCCGGCCGGCATACTTTTGGCCATCACCCTTGGTCAGGCCAACCTTATTGAAGGCAAAGGTGACGGTTGTGGTGGCCTTGACGGCGACTCCCATTACCTCGCCACTGTCCGTGTTGATTCCGGATGGCATGTCAACGGCAACGACAACCGCATCGCAGTCGTTAATTGCCTTAATAGCGTCGGCGTAGTTACCCTTGACGGGACGGTCAATCCCAATCCCAAACATGGCGTCGACAATTAGGGTTGCCTGTTTCAGTACTGCCAGGTCAGTGGTTTGTGGGATTTGGTAGTATTGGCAAATCTTATCCTGAACCTTGTGCTCATCGGAGGCGTGGTCCGGGTTACCGACGTTCAAGATGGTTACCTGGACACCAGCAATGTGGAGAAGGCGGGCAACGTCAAGACCGTCACCACCGTTGTTACCACTACCAGCGACCACAACAACGTGCCCGAGGTTGAGTGGGAAGGCGTTTAGGATTTCATCCCGTACGGCCAGGGCCGCCCGTTCCATGAGGACCAGTGATGGGACCCCAATTGTGTTAATGGTGTATGAATCATAGTGCCGCATTTGTTCTGCAGTAATCGGTGCTTGTTTCATCTAAATTACCCCCTATTATTAATTACCTCCACAATACCACTAATTTATTCGCCCTGGCGAGTGACATTCATCGCGAAAATCGGTACACTATAAAGAAAAAAGATAAAAGGTGAAACAAATGAACTGGCAGGCTGAGCAGAAGTACTTTAAGAAAATGATTGGGCGAAAGGTGGCGTGGACGATCTCCCGTCCGGAAGATGGACTGATTCGTGCCGGCTATCCCCTCTACGACCAAGAACTCCTTGACTTTGTCCGCGAGTTTAAACAGAGCTCAGCTTACGTGCCCAAGTACCGAAAAGTGCTGCGCCACTTCCACGTCCACCCCAAGATGACGGCAGTCACGGTTGGTCAGGTAATCCTAATCAACAATGTACGGGCGGCAAATGCAATGCTGTCTTTGATCATTGACGGGGAAGATGTCCAGCGCGGTACCTGGGCGGCAGCGATGCAGGCGGGCTACTTTTACCACCTGTTAGAGATCAAGACTAAAGGCGAGGCCATCAAGGAAAATGAGTAAGAAAGATAAGTATGACGTGCAAAAGTTTACGGGGATTCCGGTTGAGGCGGACGCCGACGGTAAGTACCAACTAAAGGTTGACCAGAACGGGGATGCCAAGTTGCATACCTGGCGGACGGGTAAGCACACCAAGGGCAAATACCAGGGCCCCGGCCAGTTGATGCTGACGGAGAATAACCTCCCGGTCGTCATCCTGGCAGCTGAACCAATGGCCTTCAAGAACCGCCACAGTGAGACACCCCTCCAGCGCTTCTTAACGGTTAAGGTCGAAGCTGATGTCCTTAACCAGGGCCTGGCAGTGCTAGAACAGAAAAAATAATTATGAACAAAAATGGTCCTGAGCGTTTGGTTAATCGACGCTCAGGGCCATTTTATTTAACAATATTTTATGGCTAGCAGTTACTGAAGTTCCTTTTCTAACTGTTCCTTCAGGATAATTGCTTGGTTGTGAGTTTCATCCTTAGCACCAAATAGGAGGATGATATCCTCATCGGCGTGGATAGTGATAACCTCCTTCAGAATATCGTAGGCCACGTTGTCCTTTAACTCGGCGAGGTAGCGGTCCTTGAATTCGTCATACTTAGCAGGATCGTGGCCGAACCACTTCCGGAGGTCATTACTGGGGCCCACTTCCTTAAGCCAATAATCCAGGTGGGCGTTTACCTTTGACATGCCACGGGGCCAGAGACGGTCAACCAGGATCCGGCACCCGTCCATGTCTGCTGGCTTATGGTAGATTCGTTCGACTTTGATCATAATTTGCTAAACTCCTTTGATTATGTGGTACCTTTAGGATAGTCCAAATGAGGAGGAATTCAATTTTGCTGTCTGCGTATCAAAAATTTTTTACTGGCCGGCCAACGACCATAATTGCCCGTGACCTCTTGGGAAAACTGGTGCGTTACCAGGGACCAGACGGGGTGACGGCTGGCTACATTGTCGAGTGCGAAGCCTACCTGGGCGAAAATGACTCCGCCTCCCACGCCTTTAACGGCCGGCGGACATCCTATTCAGAGTCACTCTATGGGCAGCCCGGTAATATTTACCTCTACCAGATTCGTGGCCACTACTGCTTCGACATCGTGGTTCAAGATGCAGAGGAACCCCAGGGTGTTTTGCTGCGGGGGATGGAACCCGCCCAAGGCCAGGAGTTGATGGCAAAACACCGGGGAATGACCGGCTTCAATATTAGTAATGGCCCCGCTAAACTGGTGCAGGCCCTGGGGATCCACTCACGGCAACTTGATGGTCAGCCGATGGAAGGTAACCGGCTGGCTGTGGACTTCGACCGGTTTAAAATTCCCCGGGAAATAATTGCTGGTCCCAGAGTTGGGGTTAACCTGGCGGGAAAAGACGGCAAAAAGCCCTGGCGCTTTTACGTTGCGGGCAACCCGTACGTCTCGGGGCTGCGGAAACGTGAAATGGGCCTTGAAAAGTACGGTTGGAGGGATTAGATGGCACTTACATACCAACAATTACTGACGGCCGTCCCACTGGTAATGCGGGCGGGAAACGTTCCTAACATTGTCGGGGACGCGGGAATCGGCAAGTCCGCCCTCGTAAATGAGGTTGCCCAAAAGACGGGCGCGGCCCTCTTTACAACGGTGGTTAGCCTGAGTGAGAAGGGGGACCTTGCAATTCCAGTACCACCGCTCACCAGTGACTCATTTGTGGAAACTGCCAATTATGGGCGGCTCGCCAACGTCCAATTTGGTTATTCAGCGACCCTCGTTCAAATCATCAAACATGCTGAAGCAAAACCTGACCATCCCATCATCTGGTTCCTCGATGAATTTAACCGGGGGAGTCAGGCTGTCCAGAGTGAGCTTATGAACCTGGTCCTTCAGCGACAGATTAACGCCCTCCGTTTGCCTGACCAGGTCCACATCGTGATTGCCGAAAATCCGGACAGTAGCATGGCGGGCTTTAGTGACCGGGAATACGATGTTGCCGTAGGGGATGCCGCAATTAGGGACCGGACCGTCCGCCTGGTCATGACGACGTCGACTGACGAGTGGCTGCGATGGGCCCAGCAGCAGGGACTTAACCAGCTAGTAATTAATTACCTCCGCGCCCACCCAACCCGGCTCAGTATCATTGACCCGGAAAGTGAGGACCTGCAGCCAACACCGCGGGCCTGGGAACGGGTAGCAAGAAACCTCGACCAGCTCCAAAAACTCCCTTCCAGCAGTCAGCGGGAATTGGCAGCCGACCTTTTTAGTGGGGACCTTGGGGTGGAAGTCGGCACCTCCTTTGCTGAGTTTGTCCTGGCTCAGGGGAACGAACTCACCCTTGAAAAGCTGCGGACCTCATCAGCGGGGGCGGCAAAGTTTGGCCAAGCTGATGAGGCCACCAAGCTCAACCTCCTTCGTGACTGGTTGAAAGAGGATGCGTCGTCATTGGCCACAGAAACGGGGGCGGCACTATTCAACGACTTACTAGCGAAGGTCAGCCCGGATGGCCAGGTCGCCATTGTCCATTCCGTGGGGGAAAAGGGTGACCGCCTCCTAGAAAAAATGTACCAGGTTGCCAAGCAACAACCGACCGGTCAGGTTGCCGCCCTATACCAGCGGCTCGCGCAAATTGCAACCCAGGAGGACCGGCACTAATGGCCTGGTGGCATAAGATATTTGAGAAGCACCCACCAGAGAAAGGCCCCGACCAGGCGGACCGGTTAAACCACCTGGTGGCGCAGGTCCTCCACCATAACCGCTTCTTGGGTGAGGTCCTCCTTCAAATCCCCCGCAAGCTAACGTCAACTGAAGAGGGGATCGCTGGATTGGCCTGGGATGGTGACCAACTCGTCCTCCGCCTTAACCCCGACCGCCTTGCCAAAATGCGGGATGATGATGCAGAGCTACTATTGGAGCATGAAGCCCTCCACGTGGTTTGGCAGCACCCGGCCCGTTACGCGAATTACCCGCACCCGGGCTTGGCCAAGGTGGCCACCGATGTTGCTGTCAACCAGTACCTGCCGGCGGCTCCGCAAAACACGGCCACCCTCGCCCAGCTAGAGCGGGTTTTACACCGGCGCCTCTCACCTAAGCAGGATTCGCACGACTACCTGGCGATTTTGCAGAAATTAACACCCCAAGAGCAAGAACGCCTCCGGGCGGCCGGCATTAAATTAAGCGGTGACCAAACGGGAAGCCAGTCCGCGCCCGGTAAAAAGCAGCCGGGTACGGATACCCATGCGGGATGGGGACGGACCGATAACGTTACTGGCACCCGACAGAGCGTGCGGCTGACCAAGCTCCGTCAGCTCGTTAAGCAGGCGTGGGCCCAGACGCCCCAACGTGACCGGGGGTTACTTCCGGGGAGTGTTCGCCAGGCTGTGGAAGCCACGCCGGTAAAAGCGGCGACACCCCTTTGGCAGACAATCCTTCGCCAGCAGCTGGGTAACATTGCGGCGGGCAAACGGGAATCGTCCGCCCGCTTTAACCGTCGCCAGCCCCTCCGGATGGACTTGCCGGGGCAGGTGAGTCGTTTAGTACCGGATATCTACATCTTCATTGATAATTCGGGGTCCGTGTCCACCAAGGAATTAGCCAGCGCCCTGGACGCGGTTGACCAGATGGCCCGCCACTACCGACTACAAGCAACGGTATATACCTTTGACGCCAAGGTCCACCCTGCTGGCCAGCGCTTACGGTCGGGTACCCACCTGAAACGGGAACGAAACGGTGGTGGGGGCACCAGCTTCCAGAGTATCTTTGACTTTTTGCGGGCTCAGCACGTTTCCAAGCGGGCGGTGGTGGTGGTCATTACCGACGGTTGGGGCGAACAAACCCTGCGTGACCACCACTACCGCAACGTTGACTGGCTTTTGACCACGAAGCGTGACCAACTGTCGGTTGCTGCTCCGGCAAACCGGGTTTTCGAGCTAAGGAAAGGAGGAAAATAATGGCAAAACAACTTTTAAAACCAGCGTTAATGAAGGCCGTGCTCACTCATGACCAGGACTATCAGCGGGCAGTGGGCCTGCTCAACGATAATTGGGACCCAGACGATCAGCCAATTTACCGGGACGTGTTTGAAGCGCAGGACATCGCCTTTGCTCGTCAACTCCAGCAAGCGGAACTGGTTCCCGGGAAAGTTGACCTGGGTGACTACCAGTCTGCTAACCAGTTGCTTGTCCGCCACCCCCAGTGGTTTTCGGCGGGGAGTCGGCAGGCCCTGCTGGCCCCGTTCACGGGTTGAGCATTAGGATTTGGCCGCGGTTACAAAAATAGTATAATAAGAAGCGTAAATCCCTTTGAAGGAGGAGAAGCCAAGGTGGCAATTAATAAGGAACTAATCAAGGATGACCTGTACGAGGCCGTTAACGGTGATTGGATCAAGGACGCAAAGATCCCTGACGATAAGCCGGCAACGGGTGGTTTTAACGACCTGGTGGACGGCATTGATAAGCAGATGATGGCGGACTTTGCAGCCTACGCAGACGGTAAGGAGAAGTCGGATGATGCCCGGTTCAACGAGATGATTAAGCTTTACCGGGTGGCTAAGAAGTTTAAACTACGGAAAAAAGTGGGCCCCAAGCCGTTAAAACGGATGCTTTACAGTGTCGAAGGCCTGAATTCCTATGATGATTACCAGGCCCAGTGGCGGAACTGGATCTTGATGGGGATGCCATCACCAGTCGCCTTTGACATCGACGCGGACATGAAGAACGCAACGGTATACGCACTGTTCGCCGGTGCGCCTTCGCTAATCCTGCCGGATAAGAGCTACTACGCAGAGGAAAAGAAGGAGCAGCATGACCAGCTCCTGCAGCTCTGGTCGGGGATGGTCAAGGAACTGTTAACGAAGATTGGCTACGACGATAAGACCGCTGACCAGCACATTGCGAACGCCAAGGCATTTGATGCTTTACTGGCACCACACGTCAAGAGTGCCGAGGAAGCCGCTGATTACAGCAAGATGTACAACCCCCAGAGTGTTGCCGAACTGGCAGGGTCAACGGACCAACTGGACATTGCGGCCGTAATCAAGCAGCTGGTTAAGTCGACCCCTGACAAGGTGATTGTCATGGAACCGGCTTACTTCAAGGCCCTCGATGGAATTCTGAAGGACCACTTTGACCTCTTCAAGAGTTGGGCACTAATCAACGTTGTCCGGGCCAACGCCAGTTACCTGGACGATGAGATGCGGGAAATAAATGGCCGGTACAGCCGGGCCCTTTCCGGCAGTAAGAAACCGGTCAGCCAGGAGAAATTTGCCTACTACCTTGCCCGGGACATCTTTAGTCAGGTTGCGGGAGACTACTATGGGAAGAAGTACTTCGGACCACAGGCCAAGGCCGATGTTCACCACATGGTTGAGCAGATGGTCAAGGTTTATAAGGGACGGCTGGCAAACAATACCTGGTTGAGTAAGGCAACCCGGGAGAAGGCCATCCTGAAGCTCGACAAGTTGGGAATCCAGGTCGGCTACCCGGATAAGATTCCGGCCCTCTACGATAAGCTGAAGGTTGATGAACAGGAATCCTTGATTGCCAACCTCAACCAGCTTGCCGTGGTTGCCAGCAAGGAAATGTTTGCCCGCTGGAACAAGCCAGTTGACCGGATGCGGTGGGAAATGAGTGCCGCCACGGTTAACGCCTACTACCACCCGTTTAAGAACATCATTGTCTTCCCCGCTGCCATTTTGCAGGCACCGTTTTACTCGCTCAAACAGACGAGCAGTCAAAACTACGGGGGAATTGGGGCCGTCATTGCCCATGAAATTTCTCACGCCTTTGACAATAACGGGGCCCTCTTTGACGAGTACGGGAACCTCAACAACTGGTGGACCCCTGAGGATTCGGCCCATTTCAAGAAGTTGGCGCAGAAGATGATCGACGAGTTTGACGGCCTGCCGATTGCCGGTCAGAAGGTCAACGGGAAATTAACCGTTTCTGAAAACATCGCCGACGGGGGTGGCCTATCCTGTGCGCTTGAAGCCGCTAAGAAAGAAGACGACTTCAATGCCAAGGAATTCTTTATCAATTGGGCCATGATTTGGCGGATGAAGGCCACCCAGCAGTATGAACAACTACTTCTCTCAATTGATGTCCATGCCCCGCAAAAGCTGCGGGCTAACGTTCAGGCGCAAAACCAAGCCGACTTCTACACTGCCTTTGATATCCAACCAGGTGACAAGATGTACAAGGCACCGGAAGACCGGGTCAACATTTGGTAACATTAAGAAACACCGGGGCTCAGATGGTGAGCATCCGGTGTTTTAATTTGGTCTAAAAAAGATAGCGTGACAATTCTTCTCGTGCCCGGTATTGTAATAGGCAAGAATTATTTCCCGGGAAATTAATTTGCTTTGAGGAGGAACGAGATGGAATTTGCCGTGAAAATTAAACATTATCGCCAACAGAACAATTGGACCCAACAGGTAGTGGCGGAAAAACTTGGTGTTTCCCGTAAAACCATTTCAAGTTGGGAAAACGGGCGCTCCTATCCCGATATTTTCATGCTGGTCCAGCTCAGTGACCTCTATCACATTAGTTTAGATGACTTATTACGGGAGGATCACGAAATGATTGATAACTACAAACAGGAGCACGTTACTAATACCAAGCAAGACCGCACCTTTATTATTTCGTATATAATTAATGTTGTTGCAAGCCTATATTTTCTCTGCCGCTCGTTAGTCGGCACCAGCTGGCTTAACCAGCTGCAGCCAGGATGGCGAATGCTGGCTGGCGTTCTAGTTGGCCTGGTGTCATTTAATATCTATTTCCTATTGAGTAAGGTTGAATGGAAGGAGATGAGTCGCTCCACCAAGATTGGGGCAGTAATGACCTTTATTGTTGTGCTGGCTCTTTTGACTAAGCTGGACACGGTAGCCCTACCCAAGAGTGCCTATCAATTTGGGGTCGGGGTTGGCCATGGCTTTGTCATTGCGCTATCAGCCCTCTCAATTGTCGAAACAATTTGGTTGTACCAACAATTTAAGAAACGAAGGGATTATTAATGGTAAAGATTAAGGTTGTCGAAGGTGACATTACAAAGGTTAAGGTGGACGCAATCGTCAACGCTGCTAACACCACTTTAATGGGCGGCGGTGGTGTGGATGGTGCCATCCACCGGGCGGCCGGTCCGGCCCTCTACGCTGCCTGCGAAAAGTTTGGTGGCTGTCCAACCGGTGAAGCCCGCATCACCAGTGGTTTTAATTTGCCGGCGAAGTACATCATTCACACGCCGGGACCGGTTTGGCACGGTGGCCAGCACGGTGAGGACCAGCTACTGGCGAACTCTTACCGCAATAGCCTGGAGCTGGCCGACCAAAATGGCTGCCGTACTGTGGCCTTCCCATCGATTAGTACGGGGGTCTACTCCTTCCCCCTTGACCAGGCGGCTAAAATTGCCATCCGGACGATTCGGGAATTTTTACAAAGTGCCCATCAAGTCGATGAGGTGACGATGGTCTGCTTTGACCCCACCACGGCCCGCACCTACCAGGCAGCACTGAAATAATAAAAAAACGGGGACGCAAGCTTTGATGAGCTCGCGTCCCCGTTAATTGCATTCTTATTAGTGAACAAATGAGGTAACAGCGGTAACTAAACCGAAGATGATTCCGGGGAAGTTAGCGATGATTACCGGCCAATCCTTCTTATCAGGCTTTACCCAACCATAGATAACCCAGAGCAGGGCGTTAATGGAGGCAAAGAACGGCTGTACCGGAGATACCGGATTACCTGTAAAGTTGGCAATGATTTGTTCAATGTAAGAAAAGTACATTACTAAGCAGGCAATAGTGGCGAAGTTCCCAGTGAACTTCCGTACCCGCTGCTTAACAGTTGGTTTTTGGCTATCCATAATAAAAAAGTCCTCTCAAGTAAAATTTACTGAATTATTTCGAATATTATACTTCTATTATAACCGCTTTTGACATATCATATCGCGGGAAAAAGCTGATGTCAACCGGTTGACATATTAAATAGTAAGCGCTAACATAGAAACCGTTAACAAAAGTATTCAATTCTGGAATTAGATTTTTTAAGTAAAGGAAAGAAGAGAGCAAACATGGCACATCTTTCATTTGATACACAAGGCTTAAAACAATTTGTTCATGACAACGAATTAGGTGAAATGCAGGCAATGGTTAACGCTGCTAACGACGAACTCCGCAACGGGACCGGCGCCGGGGCGGACTTCCGTGACTGGCTCCACTTGCCAACCGAATATGACAAGGACGAATTCGCCCGGATCAAGGCCGCAGCCAAGAAAATCCAATCCGACTCCGACATCCTGGTCGTTATCGGAATTGGGGGCTCCTACCTCGGTGCCCAAATGGCCATCGACTTCTTGCACAACACCTTCTACCAGGCCCAAAGCGCCAAGGATCGCAAGTACCCACTGGTAATCTTTGCTGGTAACTCCCTAAGCTCCACCTACGTTCACGACCTCTTACAACTGATCGGTGACAAGGACTTCTCCGTCAACGTTGTTTCTAAGTCCGGGACAACCACGGAACCATCAATTGCCTTCCGGATCTTCAAGAAGAAGCTGATTGAAAAGTACGGCCTGGAAGAAGCCAACAAGCGGATCTACGCCACGACTGATAAGGCCAAGGGTGCTTTGAAGACCGAAGCTGACGCTAACGGCTACGAATCATTCGTCATTCCGGACGGCGTCGGTGGTCGTTATTCCGTTCTTTGCCCAGTGGGCCTCCTGCCAATCGCCGCATCTGGTGCCGATATTGACAAGTTGATGGAAGGGGCTGCCCAAGCCGAAAAGGATTACGTTGACCCTGACCTGACTAAGAACGAGGCTTACCAATACGCTGCTTACCGGAACATTCTCTACCGGAAGGGGTACGAAACTGAGCTTCTCGAAAACTACGAACCAAACATGCGGATGTTTGCCGAATGGTGGAAGCAATTAGCCGGTGAATCCGAAGGTAAGGACCAGAAGGGAATCTACCCATCCAGCGCCAACTTCACTACCGACCTCCACTCCCTGGGGCAATACATTCAAGAAGGTCGCCGCTTCCTGATGGAAACCGTTGTTAAGTTGGACAAGCCCAACTTTGATGTTGAGATTCCTAGTGAAGACGACAACCTGGATGGCCTGAAGTACCTGGAAGGTAAGACAATGGACTTCGCCAACACGAAGGCCTACGAAGCCGTAGTCGCTGCCCACACCGCTGGTGGTGTTCCGGTAATGACGGTCCACATTCCAGAAGAAAATGAATACACCCTCGGTTACCTGATCTACTTCTTTGAAGTTGCCATGGGCATCTCTGGTTACCTGAACGGGATTAACCCATTCAACCAACCCGGGGTTGAAGCTTACAAGACCAACATGTTTGGCCTGCTGGGCAAGCCCGGTTACGAAGAAGTCGGCAAGAAATTGCGGGCAGAAATGGAAAAGAACGAATAAACCAAGGAGGAACTTAGCATGTTATTAGGAAGTATCGAAGCTGGTGGAACCAAGTTCGTCTGTGCCGTTGGTAACATCAACTACCAAATTCAAGACTCAGTCCACATTCCAACCACCACGCCAGAAGAAACGCTGCAAAAGTGCATTGAATTCTTTGACCAGTACAAGGACCAGCTTTCCGCTATCGGGATTGCCTCATTCGGGCCAATCGAAATTCGGAAGAGCTCACCAAAGTATGGTTTCATCACCAACACCCCAAAGAAGGGCTGGGCAGACACGGACTTTGTCGGCCCGTTCAAGAAGCACTTTAACATCCCAATCGCTTGGACAACTGATGTTAATGGGTCTGCTTACGGTGAATACGTTCTGTCGACCCTCTTCAACAAGCGGATCAACTCCCTGGTTTACTACACTATCGGAACCGGTGTGGGTGCCGGTGCCGTTATTGATGGTAAGTTCGTCGGTGAACTCGGTCACCCTGAGATGGGCCACATTCGCCTGAAGCGGCACCCTGACGACCTGAACTTCAAGGGAATCTGTCCTTTCCACGGCGACTGCCTTGAAGGATTAGTTAGTGGACCAACCTTCGAAGCCCGGACAGGCAAGAAGGGGCAAGACGTTCCGTTGACTGACCATGTTTGGGACATCATGGCTTACTACGTTGCCCAAGCGGCAGTTGATGCCACGTTGATGTTCCGTCCTGGTCAACTCATCTTTGGTGGTGGGGTTGTCAGCGAGGAGTTCTTAAAGAAGGTTCGTCGCGAATTCAAGAAGTTGCTTAATAACTACGTTGACGTTGGCGACGTTGATGAATACATTAGTATGCCATTGGCTAAACACAATGGCTCTGCTACCATCGGTGACTTTGCCTTGGCTTTGAAGGCGGCTACTGAATAACTTACAGTATAATTTAAGGAAGGCATGAGAGAGTATGAAAGAGTATGAAAGAGACAAAGTTTATTAGCATTTTAAGTAAGATTGCGACGGTAATTGCAATCTGCATGTACGTTTCCTACATTCCACAGATTATTAATAACTTGCACGGTAACTACGGGGCACCACTCCAGCCCCTGGTTGCGGCACTGAACGGTTTGTTGTGGTGCATTTACGCCTACTTCAAGCGGCAACGTGACTGGGCCGTTTTCTGGGCTAACTTCCCAGCAATTATCTTCGGCCTGATAACATTCTTAACATCATTCTCGTGGTAAGGAGCAAAAGGATTTCCTGGATTGCGTCGCAGTCCAGGAAATTTTTTTGTTAATCGGGAAACACACTGGTGGGCTGCGCTTGAGATAATAAATGTTATAATTAAGTGAATTTACTAATAGGGTGGGAATAAGATTGAATATTGTTTGGACATGGGATATTATCCGCCGCATTATTGAAGTATTGTGGTTGATCAACATTGGCTTTGCTATCTGGACCGTTTTTCGGACCCGGCGCGATATTGCGTCAACTTGGGCCTGGCTGCTGGTCCTGTCAGTATTTCCGGTGATTGGCTTTATCGTCTACCTCTTTGTCGGCCGGAAGCTGTCAGAGGACGATATTTTTAACATCCGCGACGAACAGCAGCATTTCCGTGAAAAGGTCGTTGCTCGTCAGGAGGCATTGCTGGAGAAACACAAGCTCCTGCTACAAAGCGGCCGCTTGGCCCGGGCACGCCAGCTCATCAGCCTGTCGACCAGCCTGGATAACGCAATTGTGACCTTCAATAACCGGGTCAAGGTTTTCATCGATGGTAAGAAACTGTTTACCAAGATGATTGACGACTTTGACCAGGCCCAGGACCACATTTACGTCGAATTTTATACCTTTTACGCTGACGACCTGGGTAAGAAAATTCTGGCAGCGCTGGAACGGGCAGCCAAGCGGGGGGTCCAGGTCAAGGTTCTCTATGACTTGAGTGGGTCCCGGGGGACAACCTACAAGTTCTTTGCCCACCTGGAAGAATTGGGTGGCGAGGCCCAACCTTTTAACTCTAAGTCCAATAAGCGGATCACCACGCCGCGGTTGAATTACCACCTTCACCGTAAGATCGTGGTGGTTGATGGCAAGATCGGCTACATTGGGGGCTTTAACATTGGTGACCAGTACGTCGGTAAAATGGCCAAGTTTGGCTACTGGCGTGATACCCACCTGCGAGTCGTTGGTCAAGCGGCCCTGACTTTGACCGGTCGGTTTGCCTTGGACTGGAACATGACCTGCCGGAAGACTAGTAAGCACCGGGTAGAAATTGAAAAGGTAGTTGAGAGCTTGAACATTGAGCGGCCGGCCGATCCAGAGAAGGATGTCGTGATGCAGATCGTTTCATCGGGTCCGGACAATGATGATTACGCGATTCGGCGGGGCTACGAGTCGATCATTTCATCGGCCCGCAAGTACGTCTACATTCAAACCCCATACTTGATTCCGGGTGAACCAATCCTGGAGTCACTAGTAATCGCGGCGCGGAGTGGAATTGATGTTCGAATCATGATTCCGTGTATGCCGGACCACCCGTTCGTTTACCGGGCAACGGAGTACTATGCTAAGTACCTGGTTAACAACGGGGTCAAGGTTTATAAGTATAATAACGGCTTTATCCATGCCAAAACCATGGTCAGCGGTGACAACCTTTCCTCAGTCGGCTCAGCAAACCAGGACTACCGGAGCTACCGGCTGAACTGGGAAGCCAACGCCTTTGCCTACAATGAGGAGTTAACGGCCCAGCTGAAGCAAATCTTTGAGGAAGACATGAAGGATAGTACCCTACTGACACCGGAATACTTTGCCAAGCAGTCAAACTGGCGGAAGTTCAAGCAGTACTTCTCCCGTTTGCTGTCGCCAGTACTATAAATTAAGAAGGAAGTGAGGAGTTAGCGCCCCGCACTTCCTTTTTATTTTCTAATTTTAGGTAGGCTTGTGAATTTAATGAACAACCAAAATATTTTTTCACAAAGATTACAGTTATGCTAAGTAGTTGAAGCATGTACATTTATGAACTATCAAGCAAATCAATTGTGAAATTACAGAAAACGTTTACAATGTGAAGTGTGGGGATGCAAAGTACAGAAAACAAAGAAAGGTGGATATATAAAATGGCTTATCGAACAGTTAACCCTTATACCAATGAAGTTGAACATGAATATCCGCAAACAACGGATGAAGAAATTGAAAAAACGTTAGCCGCAGCCCATGCCCTCTACCTCAAGTGGCGTGATGGCAGCGAACTGGCTAAGCGGAAGCAGATTATAACCCGCTTAGGTGCCCTTCTTCGTGACAAGAAACACGCGATGGGGGAACTGATTACCCGTGATATGGGGAAGCTGATTGGTGAAGCAGAAGGGGAAGTTGAGCTGTGTGCGTCCTTCTGTGACTACTATGTCCAAAGAGCGGACCAGTTTCTGGCCCCGACGCCAATCTATACCGACACGGGCAATGCCTACGTCCTGCACCAGGCAACTGGTGTTTTGATGGCGGTTGAGCCGTGGAACTTCCCATTTTACCAAATCGCCCGGGTCTTTATCCCGAACTTCTTGGCGGGGAACCCGATGATTTTAAAGGATGCCTCTAATTGTCCAACATCGGCCCAAGCATTTGCGGACCTTGTTAAGGAAACCGGTGCACCGGTCGGTAGTTTGACCAACCTCTTTGTTGACTACGACCAGGTTGGGGCCATCATCGCTGACAAGCGGGTCCAGGGCGTCTGCCTGACTGGCTCTGAACGTGGTGGCCAGGCGGTTGCAACGGAAGCCGCTAAGAACCTCAAGAAGAGTACGATGGAACTGGGTGGTAACGATGCCTTTATCGTCCTCCCGGATGCGGACATTGATAAGTTGGCGGCAATTATTCCTGCTGCCCGTCTCTACAACGCTGGCCAGGTATGTACCTCTTCCAAGCGCTTTATCGTCCCGGATAACCTTTACGATGAATTTCTGAAGCACGCTAAGGAAATCTTCAGCAGCGTTAAGATGGGGGACCCAATGGACCCAAGCACGACCCTGGCCCCAATGAATTCTAAGAAAGCAAAGGAGAAGCTTGAAAAGCAGGTTGCCTTAGCCGTCGAAAACGGGGCGAAGGTAGTTTATGGGAACCAACCCGTTGACGACCTCGATGGCCAGTTCTTCATGCCAACAATTTTGACTGACATTCGTCGTGACAACCCAATCTTTGACCAGGAGATGTTTGGCCCGGTAATGTCTGTTTACAAGTACCACGACGTTGCCGAGGCAATCGACCTTGCCAATGACTCAAGTTACGGCTTAGGAAACACGGTCTTTGGTAAGAATGTTTCTGAAGCACGGAAGGTCGCTGCCCAGATCGATACGGGGATGACCTGGATCAACTCTGGGTGGGCATCACTTCCAGAACTGCCATTTGGTGGTGTTAAGCACTCTGGCTATGGCCGCGAGTTAGCTGAACAGGGCTTCAAGTCATTTATTAACGACCACCTGGTATATGAACCAGAAGAATAATTAACTTGAAATAAGTAACGTAAAGGGAGTGAGACAGAACTAGCTTGCTAGTTCGTCTTCGAACCCCCGCAAGCACAAAGAGGACTCTAGCGTTCGGATTT
>NZ_CANCWN010000017.1:0-41423 GCF_947381485.1 Limosilactobacillus avium
GAGGTAACACCATTAAAGACCTTGATGGGTTTTTCTGTCCACTTAAATGTTCAACTTAAATTTTACAATCTGCCAAAAGCAAATCCGGACAATCATAGAATATTTTAGCCAAACGATAGGGAAGAATACAAAGGCAATGTTACGGTAAAATCGGTATATTATTTTTTATATCCGGGTAATTTTAGGAAAAAAGCGGAACTTTGCCATCATTCTCCCTAAAGAAGTGTGATTTATAAATAGTGAACTTGATGTAAATATAAGACATTTCTGTTCGTATTTTGCCATAGTAGGTAGTGAAAAGTAAGTCGACATGTGATAAAGTATTCACTGACATTGAAAGGGAGAGAAGGATGTAAAAGTGAAACATTATCGATTCGGCCGTCTTAGTATGGGATGGCAAATTATGATTGGTTTAGTTTTGGGGATTATCTGTGGAGTGATTTTCTACCAGAACAATAGTGCCATCACCGTGATGCAAAGTCTGGGGACAATCTTTATCCGCCTGATCCAAATGATCGTTATGCCGATTGTTGTCTCCTGCTTAACCGTTGGGATTGCTAACATTGGTGATATCAAGAAGCTGGGGCGGATTGGGGCCAAGACCTTGATCTACTTTGAAATCTTGACGACGATTGCCCTGCTTCTTGGTATCGGGATGGCCAACTTGACCCACCCGGGGACCTTTATCAACATTCATGACCTTCACGCAACGGACATCTCGCAATACATGTCAACCGCCAAGCACGCGGCTCACGACAGCGGGTTCTGGCCACTGATCCTGTCGATTATTCCTACGAACATCTTCAAGTCGATGTCCGATGGTGACATGATGCCGGTGATCTTATTCTCCGTCCTGTTTGGGCTGGGAATTGCTGCCGTTGGTGAAAAGGCGAAGATCTTGATTGACGTCTTAAACGGTGTGTCTGAGGTAATGTTCAAGGTCACAAACTGGGTTATGAAGTTCGCCCCAATCGGTGTCTTCGGCCTGATTGGAATGACCATCGCGGAAATGGGGCTGGACGCGCTGCTTCCGCTTGGCTACTTTATCCTGATCGCTTACGTCACGATGCTGATTTTTATCATTGTTATCCTCGGCATTACCGCCCACATCTTCCACCTGCGTTACTGGAAGACAATGCGGGTTATCTGGGATGAAATCGTGTTGGCATTTACGACCGCTAGTTCAGAGGTTACCCTGCCACGGCTGATGAAGAAGACCCAAGAGATGGGGGTTGAAAAGGGGATTACTTCCTTTGTTATCCCAACTGGCTACACCTTCAACCTTGATGGTTCTGCCATCTACCAGTCCCTGGCAGCCATCTTCTTGGCCCAGGCTTATGGCCTGCACCTGTCCCTTGCCCACCAGATCACCCTGCTGATTGTGTTAATGATTACCAGTAAGGGGATGGCGGGTGTGCCGGGAGCATCCTTCGTTGTCCTGCTTGCCAGTGTTTCGACCATTGGGGTACCGATGGCGGGCCTGACCTTTATCGCCGGGATTGACCGGTTCGTCGACATGGGCCGGACGGCCGTTAACGTTGTCGGTAACTCAATCGCGACCCTGGTTATCGGTGAATCGGAGAAATCATTAGACCGTGACCAGTACAACAAGTTTATTGATAACTACGGAAAAAATAAGCAATAATTGTTAATAAAAAAGCCGGGACGGAAATTACTTCGTCCCGGTTTTTATGTGCCTTCATTCATTTAATTCATCATCATTGTCTTCTTCGTTTGCCAGGTGAATTCCCCGGTGGTTGACGCTAGTGCTAAAGACAATCTGGGTACTAGTTTTTCCAAAGCGCTGTTGGATGGTGTTGATGAAATCGTCCAAGTTAGTGGTTGAGGGAAAGACAACCTCCATGATTTCGGAATAATCGCCCGTTACGCAGTTGCATTCGACAACGTTGGGCACGCTTTGCACGAAGGGGTAGAACTCCTTCTTTTGCCGTGGTTCCAGCTGGACCTGGATAAAGGCCCGGACGTGGAAACCAATCTTTTCCATGTTGATGGAAGAGTGGTAACCGTTGATCACTCCCGCCTTTTCCAGCTTGGTAATACGGGCAGCGATTGCGGGCGAGGAAATGAAACACTTCTTAGAGAGTTCCTTCAATGACACCCGGGCGTTCTCTTGCAATGAGTTAATAATTTTGCGGTCGATTTTATCCATAAAGTTCCCAGCCTCATTTCTCCATGATTAAATAATAATGTTATTATTCTCATATTAGCTTAATGTATTGATTGAATTGTAGGTGATTTAGCCGTGAATGTCAATTGTGAAAAAATACGCTAGATCGCGTGAATCCTTACTTATCCTGGTAATTTAATGGTACAATAGTTACATAGGAAAAAAGCTGCATTGGAGGCTTAGAGATATGGATCAAGAATACCAAAATATCTTAGTACCAGTCGATGGTTCTAAGGAAGCAGAATTAGCACTGGAACGGGCAATCTTTGTTGCTAAGCGTAACGGTGCCCACGTTGATGTATTGAACGTTATTGACACCCGGGCAATGGCATACAACTTTGCCGGGATGTCTGATGGCAGTATCGCTTACCAATTGGTTGATAAGTCAAAAGAATACCTGACCAAGCTGTTAAAGGAAGCAAAGGAAAAGAACGAATTTGACAACATGGATATCCACATTCGTCTGGGTAACCCGAAGACAATCATTTCCTTTGACTTCATTCATGACCACCACAACGACATGATCATGATTGGGGCTAGTGGCCTTTCACGGATGCAACGAGCAGTGATGGGATCCGTTACCTCCTATGTAAAGCGGAACGCCCCTGTGGACGTCCTGGTTGTCCGGACGGCCGTTGATAAAGCTTAATATAAGCAATCTAAAACGGGTTCTTGCGTCACCAACTTTGGCGCGGGAACCTGTTTTTGAAAACGGGCAAGGAACCACGTTCTTTTAAGGATGTGATGAATTGCCCATTTTTTAAATCTTTTAATCGAACACATGTTTTAGGATATGATATAATGTACTTACCAGAGAGTGGTGTTCAGGTATTAATTAGCTTTGTTGACTGGCCAATGATGAAAGATTGTGGTGAAAATGGCGCAAGTTATAAAGGGGATTAAACTTCGTCTATATACCAATGCCCAGCAAAGGGAACAATTGTGGCAGATGTTTGGTAATGATCGCTTCGTTTGGAACCAAATGTTGGCGATGGCCAAGGAACGGTATCAAAATAATCCCGGTAGTCACTTCGTCAATGAATACGGAATGAATTATCTACTGAAGAGACTCAAGCAAGAATACCCATTTCTTAGGGCGAGTGACTCAACTAGTTTTCTAGTGGTTAATCACAACCTCGCCCAAGCCTTTAAGATGTTATTTAAACGCCAAGGTGGTTACCCACGTTTTAAATCGCGTCGCGCTATTCGGCAAGCTTATACGGGGCGGTCAGTTTGTCGAGTGCTTGCTAAACGGCGGGTTAAGTTGCCTAAGCTGGGCAGTATTCGGACTAGTAAAACAACATTGTTAGCTAATAGCAAGATTAAGTGCTATACGGTTTGCCTTGAGCCAACTGGCCACTACTATCTGTCATTACAAGTGGCGATTGAAGCTCCCGAACACTTAAGGAGGACGGGAAAAGTAGTCGGTATCGACGTTGGAGTCGCTAGTCTAGCCATTAGTTCTGATGGGATTAAGTACGGAAACTTTAATGCTAAATGGGCGGAAAAGCAAGCAACCAGGTGGCAAAGTAAGTATGCCAAACGGAAACATCAGGCGACAGCTGCTGTCTGTCAATGGAACCATAATCACAAAACCTTCAAGAAAGAACTGGGTGATTACCAAAACTGGCAACGAGCACAGCAACAAAAGGCCCGGTATCAGGCTAAGATAGCGAACCAGCGTAAAGATTACTTGCATAAGCTAACAACGACTTTAGTTAAGCAATACGACGTAATCGTCATTGAAGATTTGAAAGCCAAAAACCTTCAGAAAAATCATTGCTTAGCTAAAGCAATTGCGAATGCTAGTTGGTACCAGTTCCGGACCATGCTGGCGTATAAATGTGCCTGGTATGGTAAGGAATTAGTAACTGTTAAACCGAACTATACCAGTCAAATTTGTAGTCATTGTGGCTATCATAGTGGCCCTAAGCCCCTTAACATTCGTGAATGGACGTGTCTAAACTGTGGTACCCATCACGACCGGGATATTAATGCGGCAGTTAATATCTTGCATCAAGGATTAAAAGCTATTGGCTAGGGACTAGCCATGGTAAAAGAGTGGAGTTCTGTAAGTTAGGTATCCTGAATACAGGCGTAACATCCTAAATACTACTCTATGTTCCCAGAAGCGCGGTCATTAATGGCCGAGTAGTTCACGTGTTTTATGATAAAATAAGAGGCTCAAGAAAGATTACCGATTGATGGGAAATGAGATTATGACCAAACACGGGCTGAGAACCCTCTTTTTAGTCTTATGCATTAGCGTAGGGTGTTTTTTGCAGCCGACAATGGCCCAGGCCCAGATGGCAACCCCAGCACAAAGGGCAGCGGTGCAACGACTTCTTAGGAGAAAACACGTCAATGGCCTGGCCCTCATAAATGGCCCCGGCGACCGTCCGGAAGTGGTTAGTAACCAGGTAACAAAGGATTCCCGCCAGGTGGTCCGGGCAAATCGCCTGATTCTAATTGCCTCCTTTCAGAAGTTGATGACAGGAGTGGCGATTAACCAATTAGTCCTTTCCGGGAAATTAACGCTGAGCACGCCGCTAAGCGCTTTTTACCCGCGGGTGGCCAATGGCTCACAGATTACAATAGAACGGCTGATGATGCACACCAGCGGCTTCCGCAACGTTTCTAGTAAGCTAGCGGCACCGTTAAAAGACGAAGGGGCCCAGCGCCGGTATACGTTAAAGCATTACCGGTCGACAGGGAAGTTTAGCTGGTGCTACTCCGACGTGGACTTTAGCTTTTTAGCAGCCATTATTTACCGAACGACCCGGCACTCGTACCAGGACTACCTGGCGGACCAGGTTTTAGGGCCCCGGGGAGTACGGGTGAAGTTCGCTAACCAGCTTAAGAATGGCCACCGGGTGACTCAGGTTATGGGAAGAAAGCAGGGGTGGTCAGCCTTACAAAGGCGCATGTCAACGGAGCTGGGGGCCGGTGATATCCTGTGTACCCCGGTAGCCTACTGGCACTTCTTGTACCGGGGTGTGCTTGATAACCCCACGATGCTGGCCCAGTTTACTAACCGGCAGGCAGCGGGGGAAACCTACTATGGTGGTGCCTACATCGAGGCCCCGTACCTCCACGCCAATGGTTACCTGAGCGGGTATTCATGCACCTTTTACAGTAACTGGGAAAGCCGGCAGACGGTGATGCTCTTCGCTAATAACCTTTCCTACCATGAACTGCGGACGGTCAACAGTCAGCTGGTTCATGCTTACTTTGGTGACCACCGGACAGAACAAAAGCAGATCAACGCCCAGTAACGTTTCAAAATAATAAGGGCCCGACTGGTGAGGAGTTCCTCACTAGCCGGGCCTTTATTAATTAAAATCGGTTAGTCTTTCTTCGTAACCTTCATAATGTTGTCCTTGTCGGTGACCTTGTCGCCAGCCTTGGCTAACATTTCGAAGTCGAAGTTTTCACTATTAGTGACGGTAACGATAACCGTGTCATCAAGTCCCGCCTTCTTAATAGTTGGGTCCCAGAATTCCATGAGTTCTTGACCCTTGTCGACGTGTTGACCCTTAGTGAAGTAGGTTACGAAACCAGTACCATGTAACTTCACAGTATCAACACCAATGTGAATCAGGAGGGCAATTCCGTTGTCGGAAACCAACCCAACCGCGTGACGAGTCGAGAAGGTTGCCCGAACGGTACCAGCAAATGGTGCGTAAACCTTACCGTCAGCTGGCTTAATAGCAAACCCTTGACCCATCTTGCCTTCAGCAAAGGCTGGGTCACTGACGTCCTTGAGGTTAACAACTTCACCAGCAACTGGAGCTGGGATGTTAGTAACACCAGCTTGTGGTTGTGGAGCAGCTTCTTCAGCAGCGGCGTTTTGGTCGTTGCCTTCTTCACCAAGGTGCTTACCCCAAGTTTGTTCCAACTTAGCCACGATCTTGGCGTGGGACTTTTCATCCAACTTAACCTTGAGGGCGAAGATAATGATACCAACAACAATTAAGGCAATTGGAATTAAGAACATGTAAATCTTGAAGACGCTAACGCCGTGAGCAGTAACAGTAGCGGCAGTAGCACCACCGGTCATCCCGGCAGCAACGGTAGCGGCACCAACAACACCGTTGGCAACGGCACCACCGAACTTATCAAGCAGTGGCCGAATTGACAGGGTCAACGATTCGTCACGGTGACCAAGCTTCAATTGACCATATTCAACAGAGTCGGTAATCGTCATCAGAACAACCAGGAAGATAATTGGTTGTGGGATGAAGAATAATTCGGCACCGAGCAGAACCAGTGCTAATGACTTGCCGGCAAAGGAGAAGATCAAGGCACCGATAACTTCAATGGTAGCAGCACCATAGAAGAGCTTGTGACGACCAACCTTACCTGAGAAGAGTGGGAAGGCGAAGACGGAGATAACCCCGACAACCGTGTTCAGACCACCCAGGATTGAGAAGGCCTTTGAGTTACCTAAAATGTAAGTGAAGTAGTAAAGTTCAAAACTGTTCAACAGGGTTTGACCAGTAGTGAAGAACAGGTAGGACATCGCAATTGCCAGCAATTGATCGTTCTTGATCAGGATGTGCAGGATATCCTTTAACTTAGTTTGTTCCTTGTTTTCACGAAGCAGTGACTTTTGTTCGTGGGTAAACATCCCCACACCGATCGCGGTGATTGCCGAAATAGCGGCAACGATGACGGCGAAGATGAACCAACCACGGTCATCACCGGTTCCACCGTTTTGGTTGATGGAGAAGAACAGAACCATTGGCATGATAACAAAACCGATAATCTGCCCACCGATGGTTGAACCAACCCGGGCGAAGGTAGCAATCTTGTCACGTTCGTGTGAATCGAATGACATGGCTGGAACCATGGACCAGAAACCAACATCATTGAAGGAATAGAAGACATCCATGATGATGTAGATGATAGCAAAGACAATCAGGTACATGATCGGGTTAGAAACGTTCAGACCGCCAAGTGGGGTGAACAGTGCAGCCAAGAGGACGGCAGAAATAACACCACCGCCAACAACCCATGGCTTGAACTTCCCCCATTTGGTGTTGGTCCGGTCAATGGCGTTACCAATCAGTGGGTCGATCAGTAATTCCACGATCCGGAGAATCATGATGATCATCGTAACGTATCCGACCATCCGGTTATCAAAGGACTTGTTACCGGACGTAAACAGGTGACCGGTAACGTACATCATAAAGTAAGTAGAAAGTAATGCAAAGAAGGCATCATGCCCGAACGCACCGAGTGAGTATGCGAGGCGCGAACGAACTTTATGTGGCTCTTGCTTATCCATTATTGACTCCCCTTTTCTACGTAAAAATAAATAATAGCTTACAGCCATTATGTTAAGCGCTTTCACTAAATATGTCAATATCTTTTTAGTAAACTTTTACGATTAAAATTATTGCTAGCTGTGGCCTGTGACCGGGGGTGGGCACGGAGGAAAGGTTGTGAAATGGCGTTCAAGGCATCATGTAAAGGTGGGGACAAGGCCGAGGTAAAGTTTTATCCTTAAGCAATACAAAAAGGGGACCGGAAATATTCCGGTCCCCTCATGGGATTTATTAGTAATAATTTTATTGTTCTTCGTACCAAGTGTAGTGGTAGTTACCTGGGCGGTCAACACGTTCATAAGTGTGAGCACCGAAGTAGTCACGTTGTGCTTGGAGCAGGTTAGCAGGAACAACTTCTGCACGGTAGGAGTCGTAGTAGCTAATTGCGGCACTAAGAGCAGGAACAGGGATACCAGCCTTAACAGCAAGGGCAACGATGTCCCGGATAGCCTTTTGGTACTTCTTGGCGATGTCCTTGAAGTAGTCGTCAAGAAGAAGGTTCTTCAGGTCAGGGTTCTTGTCGAAGGCGTCGGTGATGTTTTGCAGGAATTGTGCACGAATGATGCAACCGGCACGCCAAATTTGTGCTAATTCACCCATCTTCAGGTTCCAGTTGTAACGTTCGGAGTCAATCCGCATTTGTTCGAATCCTTGTGCGTAAGACATAACCTTACCGAAGTAGAGGGCTTCACGAACCTTTTCAATCAGTTCCTTCTTGTCATCAACGGAGATGGATTCAGTTACTTCAGGCAGAACCTTGCTTGCGGCAACCCGTTCGTCCTTCATCATGGAGATGTAACGAGCGTAAACGGCTTCGGTGATAACAGATTGTGGAGCGCCACCTTCAAGGGCAGTTTCGGAACTCCACTTACCAGTACCCTTGTTGGCACCACGGTCAAGAATCATGTCAACGATTGGCTTGTTCTTGTCGTCACCCAGGTCATCCTTACGAGTAAGGATGTCAGCAGTGATGTCAACTAGGTAACTGGATAATTCACCCTTGTTCCATTCAGCGAAGGTCTTGGCAATGTCGTCAACAGGCATCTTCAGGACATTCCGCATGATGTTGTAACTTTCGTCAATTAATTCTTCGTCACCATATTCGATTCCGTTGTGAACCATCTTGACATAGTGACCAGCACCGTTAGGGCCGATGTAAGCAACACATGGCTTGCCATCTTCTTCAGCCTTAGCAGCGATTTGGGTCAAAATAGGAGCAACTAAGTCGTAAGCTTCCTTTTGGCCACCTGGCATCAGGGCAGGACCGTGAAGGGCACCCAGTTCACCACCGGAAACACCCATGCCGATGAAGTTGATACCAGAACGGTCCAACTTAGCGTTCCGCGCCATGGTGTCGTGGAAGTTAGTGTTCCCACCATCGATCAGAACGTCACCCTTGTCAAGCAGAGGGAGTAATTCGTCAATAACAGCATCAGTTGGCTTACCAGCCTTAACCATCAGCAGAATCCGCCGTGGCTTTTCAAGGGAGTCAACGAAGTCCTTAATTGTGTAACTAGGTACAAGCTTCTTGTCGCTGTGGTCCTTCATCATTTCGTCAGTCCGGTTACGGTGACGGTTGTAGACACCAACAGTGAAGCCCCGACTTTCAATGTTTAATGCAAGGTTTTTACCCATAACAGCTAAACCGACAACACCGATTTGTGCTTTATTCTCTGACATTAAAGTCACTCTCCTCTTAAAGAAAAACATGTAATTATTTTCACAATGTCCATTATAACAAAAAAATTTTACAGTGCAACCGATATCCCATAACAAAAAAACGTTTTAAGAATTTTCTTAAAACGTTTTTGAGCGTATTAGTGGTTTAAACGGTAAACCCATTGACGACCATCACGGGCAAGCAGTTCATCAGAAGCTGCCGGGCCCATTGAGCCTGGTACGTAGTTAGGGAATTGCGGCTTTTCAATGTCCCAAAGCTTGCGAATTACGTCAACGAACTTCCATGCGTAGGCAATTTCAGCCCATGATGCAAAGTTGGTGTGGTTACCTTCCAGAGCATCGTGGAAGAGACGTTCGTATGGTTCTGGGGATTCCTTCTTGTCAGTGTCGCTTTGCAGGTACTTCAGGTCGACTGGTTGAGTCGTGAAGCCTTGGCCGGCGCGCTTAGCGTTTAATTGCATAGCAAAACCAGACTTAGGTTCAACAAAGATTGTCAAAACGTTGGAGTTCAGAGTTTGGTCGCTTTCGTGACGAGGGTCAGCGAAGATATCGATCAATGGCTTCTTGAAGACAACGTCAATCCGGGTGAACTTGTCGGCTAACTTCTTACCAGTCCGAACGTAGAATGGCACACCAGACCAGCGGTAGTTATCAAACATTAACTTGGCAGCAACGAAAGTTTCGGTACCAGAGTCAGGGTCAACACCATCAGCGTCACGGTATGCTTCAGTACCGTCTCCAGCATCGTATTGGCCACGAACAAAGTTAGCAGCGGCTTCGGATGGGGTGTAGACACGAAGACTCCGCAATGCCTTGATCTTTTCAACCCGGACATCAGTATCAGTGAATGAAACTGGTTGTTCCATTGCCAGTTGAGCAACGATTTGCATAATGTGGTTTTGAACCATGTCACGAAGGGCACCGGAATTGTCGTAGTAACCGGCACGTTCTTCGACACCCAGCTTTTCACTCAGGGTAACCTGGATGTTGTCAATGTAACGGTTGTTCCACAGAGATTCGATGATGGTGTTACCAAAGCGCAGTGCTTGGATGTTTTGAACCATTTCCTTACCCAGGTAGTGGTCGATCCGGAAGATTTGGTTTTCATCGAAGGTCTTGGACAGTTCGTCGTTCAGCTTCTTAGCTGAGTCGAAGTCACGACCGAATGGCTTTTCGATAACCAGGCGGTTGAAGCCGTCGTCAGAGAGCAGGTCTTGCTTCTTCAGGTTCATGGCGATGGTACCAAAGAATTGGGGAGCCATGGACATGTAGAATAAGCGGTTGCCTTCTGTGCCGAACTGCTTGTCCAGTTCTTCAATCCGCTTCTTTAAAATTGTGTAGTGTTCAGGCTTAGTAACGTCATGTGACTTGTAGAAGAAGTGCTTGGAGAAGTCAGCAGCTTCGCCCTTGCGAGTTTCTTCAACATCCTTGATTGAGTCCCGAACAACTTGTTGGAATTCTTCGTCAGTGTAAGGGTGACGAGAAGTTCCGAGCAGTGCAAAGTGGTCTTGCAGGTAGCCCTTTTGGTAGAGCTTGAAGAGGGCGGTGTACAGCTTCCGCTTAGCAAGGTCACCAGTTGCACCAAATAATGTAATAACAGCTTTATTTTCTGTAGCCAAAATGTTCACTCCTTCTGAAATTACAGAAATTCTATCACCTGTACAATTATATACTCTCAAACGCTTATCTGCACGGCAAAAGGAACCGGTTTCTGGGCAGTAGTAAAATGGCCCACCGGTGGGAAACAGCGCTGTCAATAAGGTTGGCCGGGTACCGGTCGGTAAATGGTCTAGAGCAAAAAGTTTTTTTGCTGGAAACACCTTTACTGACACTGATTAACACAAAATTCCATCTTGTATATATATCAAAAATGGTATATAAATAATATATCGAATTTGATATATTGGAGGAAACGAAGATGAACTACTGGCTGCTCCTGGTAACTTTTGTTGCCGTTAACCTAGATTTCTTTATTATTATGCTGTTCTTGCTCCACCGTTACCGAACTGTAGACGTGATGGTTGGTTACTTGGTGGGGGTGGTAATCTTGATGACCCTCAGCTTCACGATTGGCAAGGCGCTCGCCCTCTTTTTGCCGGAATGGATCCTCGGCCTATTGGGCTTTTTACCAATTTACATGGCGCTCCATGATAAGGACGAGGCGGCCCAGCAGACTGACCGAGCGCCCATCCTAGCGACCTTAACCACCTATCTGGCGGTTTGTACTGGCTGTAACCTGTCAATTTTCCTGCCGGTATTGACGGGGATGACCTTCAGCCATTTTGCAATGGCCCTTATCTTTATTGGTGCCCTGGCGGTCGCGGTCGTCTGGCTAATAAGGGCAATCGGTGAACTACCGGTTGTCAAGCGGGCCCTGACGAGGTATGGGGAAATCTTAATGAAGGTGATTTACATTGGTGTCGGCCTCTACGTCTTTTACGACAGTGGTTTGATTACCCACCTGCTTAATCTGGTATAATATTCCCTAATTAATTCAAAGAAGGGAATGGCAAATAGTGACCGCGACGCGTGACTTAATCAATGAAGCGGCTAAAATTTATAAGGTATTGAGCAACAGTACCCGGATTGAGATCCTCTATTTCTTGCGGCACTGTGATGGCGAGGTGTCGGTTTCGACGATTGTTGACCACCTGGGCCTGGCCCAACCAGTGATTTCCAAGCAATTGGGGATTCTCCACCGCTACCAGTTGGTGTGTCGCCGGCGGGAGGGTACCAAGGTTTTCTACATTCTCGACGACCCCCACGTGGTTGAAATGGTCGATGACATGTTGGAACACGTGAAGCACGAGATCAAGGGTGAACCCCACCCGCGGAATTTATATAAATAAAATAAGGCCGCTCGTGGGCGATGATTTGCACACGAACGGCCTTATTTTATGAGGTGAATTAAATGTAAGAGTGCCGTTCTGCCAGGACCCCAAAGAAGGTAAAGAGGAAGGCAGCGGCAAAGATTACGATCAGGCTTGCCGTCCAGCCGTGTGTTTGGGCATTCAAGCTGCCGACCACGATGGGGCCTAGAGCAGCAATCAGGTAGCCGACGGACTGGACCATTCCAGAAAGGTTCCGGGTATCAGCAGCGCTCTTCGTCTTGAGCCCAAAGAGGGTCATTGCCAAGACAAAGGTAGTTGTGGATCCGGCCCCTAACAAGAAGGCGACCACACAGAAGTAGGCAAAGGAGTTGACCGGGAAAAACATCATGAGCGTTCCCAGCATTGATGAGATCCCCGCGCCCAACATAATGGACCGCCGGGTCTTCATCTTAGCCGCTAAGACGGGCACCGTGAAGGCAAACGGAATGGCAAACAACTGGAAGAGGCCGGCAATCAGGCTTGCCTGGTCCCCACTCAAGCCCGCGTCCATAGAAATTGTTGGAAGCCAGGCAACCACACTGTAGAACACGAAGCATTGGAAGCCGAAGAAGAGGAGCAGCCACCAGGCATTGACCTTCTTCCACATGTTAGTTCCGGTATCGCTGGCCGTATTGTTGCCGCCCCGTTCGTTATACTTGAGGTTGGGTAGCCACACGATGGCAGTCACCAGGGCAATTGCACTGATGATGACAACCGCCGTTTGCCAGCTACTTTGGTGGGTAATGGGGGTGATTGTGTAGGCCCCGATTGCGGCGAAGAGGGTCATCGCGGTGTTGTACATCCCCGTGACGCTCCCCATCCGGTTGGGGTACTTGTCAGAGATAATTGCCGGGAGGAGGACGTTAATGCAGGTGATGGCCATCCCGACCATTACGGTCCCCACCATCAAGAGTGCGAAGTTAATGATGCGGAGGTAGGAACCGACAAACATCAGGACCATGGCGATCGCTAATGTTAACTCGTTCCCAATCCGCTGAGCCGTTGATGAAACAACGGAAGATAAGAGTCCAAAGCACAGGAGGGGGATGGTTGTTAAGATCCCCAGGCTTGTCGGGGCAACGTTAAAGGTCTGGGCAATTTCCTTAATAACGGAGGGAATCGAAGTGATTGGCATCCGCATGCAGACGCCCAGTAAGAGCAGCCCTAAGATTAACAATGGACTATGTTTTTTAACCTTTTCCAAGAGATTCGTCCTTTCTTTATGTAATTTAGCCATACCATTATAGCATATTGAAACGTTTTACCTAAGGGCGTAATTTATCTTTACCAATTTGACGCCAGCATTTCAGAAACATATAATCTAAAATGAAGTTTTATACGGAGGAAAATTATGACGGCAAAAATATACCCGTACTTAACGTTTGAAAATGCTAAGGAAGCGATGGACTACTATGTCCAAAACTTTGGGGCCCAGATTACGTATCATCAGCCACTGAGCGAACAGCAGGCAGAAAACATCGGCTTAAGGACCGACAGCCTGACGGACACGACCCTGTACGCTGAATTTTCGGTAGCGGGTCAAAAAATTGTTTGCGCGGACGCAACGATGGGGCATCCCCAAACGTCGACCCTGATTTCGATCATGCTCAACTTTGGTGAGGATAAGAGTAGGGCCCAGCAGTTTTTCAAGCAGCTGGCAGACTCGGATGAACAGCGGGTTACAGTCCCGTTTGGTAACTGGATTAATGGCGGTATGATGGGACAAGTAGTTGACCACTATGGGGTCACCTGGATTATCTGTACGGGTAATGATATCGCGGACTAAGGTAAACAAGATTACTGTTTTTTCCGCGATTACTGTGTAATATTCGAAGAATAAAACGAGGATGGGAAAATGTTTCCCATCCTCGTTTTATTTTAAACCTATTTTGGGGCGTTTAGTGCAGGCTAATCCTTTTCCCGCTTTGTCCATTCCCGGCTCAAGACACCGTAGATTCGTTCAACATCCCGTGAGGTCCCCCGCAGCTCATAGTTGTCAAGAAACGGTGCGTTAAACAATTTAGCGTACTTACGGGCGGTCAGGCAGTACTGTTCGTTGAAGTTCCGGTTCCCACTACCGACGACCCCAATACAGTACTTGGCGTTGTTACCTTCCTCGATGTATTCGCCGAGGGGGGTAGTCATGATTTCAGTGAACCCAGAATCAATTCCGTTACCACCAGTCAAATAAGTGGGCACGAATACGAAAAAGGGTGCTGATTCACTGGCGGGAAGAGTTTGTGGCTCAATTTCCTTAGCATGAATTAATGGGTTGTTCTTATTAATAATATTTTGTTGCTTAGCAAATTTAGATAAACGATTAATAAAAGAGCGGGTATTTCCTTCAAGTGAAATATAAAGGATGTTCATTGTTGTCATTTTGATTCCTCTTTCTGCACTAATTAAACTATCAGCCACCTGTTTAATTATACGATAAAACAGGTGGGGCGGCACTAATTATCTTCGTCTTTTGGCCTTGCTGGTCCTAATTTTTTGACCTTTAGCCAGTCAATATACGAATTCTCGTAGTCCATAATTGTGATTTCTAAACCGTTTAAAGTGATTTGGTCACCTTCACGAACGTGGTCATAGTTTTCCAGAATGTAACCGGAAAGGGTGACAGTATCACTATTTTCGGGCTCGTTAAGTTCCACGTTAAAGAAGCGTTCAAAGTCATAGATGGTTGTTTTGCCATCAACGTGGTAGGTATCAGGACTTAACTGTAAGATCATGTTGTCGGCAACGTTATCGATCTCGTCTCGGACAGTTCCGAACAATTCCTCGTAGATATCCTTATCCGTTACGATTCCGCTGGTTCCCCCGTATCCATCAACCACGACAACCATCGGGACCCGGGTCCTGATCATTTGCTTAAGGACTTCGGTAATTGGCGTATTTTCCGGCGTTGTCGAAAGGTGGCGGAGAACCTTTGCCAATGAGACGTTACCGTTGGTCTGCTTTTGGCGAACTAGGTCGTAGTTGAAGACATAGCCGAGAATCTTGTCCCGGTCGTTATTAGCCACCACGGGGAGGCGGCTGTACTTGGTCTGCAGGTATTCCTTCAGGGCATCGTTAACCGTTTTGGTGATATCAATAACGGCCAGTTGGGTCCGGTAGATCATAATGTCCTTGGCAACCTTGTCGTTAAAGGCGAAGGCCCGCTTCATGTAAACCAGGTCATTGTGCTCCAGGGCACCGCCCTTAACGGCGTTTCGTGACAGGTTAATAATTTCGCTTTGTGATAGCACCTCGTCGTTTTCATCCGCCGGCTTCATCCCCATCAGGCGGACAATCCCGTTGGCAGACGAGTTGAGAAGCCAGACAAAGGGGTAGAAGATCACGTGGAAGTAATGAAGCGGGGTGACCGTCAACATCAGCATCTTAACAGGGATATCGATACTGATGTTTTTCGGGACGATTTCCGTCAGGACCACTTCAAAGTAGGTCAAAATCAGGACACCGACAATGGCACTGATGACGTGGGTCAGGTTGCTGTTGAGGGCAACGCTGGAGGTGTGCAGGGCATCGACGAGTAACCCTTCGATGGTGTCCTCACCGATCCAACCAAGGATAATCCCACAGATGGAAGTCCCTACCTGGGTTGTGGACAGGTACTCGGTCAGGTTGGTAACCATCTTGATAGCCCGCGTAATTTTTACCGATGGCTTGCTCCGCTTTGCCTGCAATTCCTCCAGGGCGGTCACCCGGGTCTGAACGAGGGCAAACTCAGCGGCAACGAAAAACGCTGCGAAAATAAAGGTAATGATGATAATAATGAAATTCATTAGTATCTGACCATTATCCAAAATAACATTCCTCATTTCTGTGTGAAATTAGTTACAATTTATTATTCTACCATTATTTTGGATGAAAAGGCTTAAATGTATTCCAATTTTAGATAATAATTGCCTAACTTTTCCCTGAATTGTCCAGAAAAATGCTAAAATTGAATGGTAATACTAAAGCCACTAACGGGGGGATATTATTGTGAGTAGCGTTGTATTAAATGGGGTAACCTTTGAAGCCAAGTCTGGTGACCAGTTGGAAGACGTTTCAATGGGGCTGGTTTCACCAAAGATGGTGGCTATCTGTAGCAGTGACGATGGTCCGGCCGCGGCCATTGACCAGCTCTTGCTGAGTCAGGGGAATATTATTGATGGCTCGGTTGAAGTTAATGGTCAGGACATCGCCGACTTCCGACGGCACCCAGAGCGGGTGATGGCCTTCTTTGAAAATGTTCAGCTGAAAGGCAAGACGGTTGAAAAGGTCCTCCACCGGGCACTGCGGCATGTGAGTGGGGCCCTAGATGTCGAGCATACCCTCCAGATGCTTTTGCCCCTAGGAATTAAGTACAACATCAAGACGGCCACCCTCAGTGCGGTCCAGCAACAGGAACTAAAGATCATTATCCTGCTTGCCCTGCGCCGCCCCATTGTGGTGTTGGAAGACGCGCTGGACGGCCTGACCGAAAAGTCCCGGCTGATAATTGGCAACCTTATTAAGGATTACACAAGAAAGACCGATTCCCTGGTTATTTTTACCAGTGACAATGTCTCAACAATGATGCGGTTTGCCAACACCATTTACTACTTCAACAGCAACCGCTTGACGTCGGCCCGGGACCTGACGATGAATGACGGGGTCGATTGCACGGTAACCGTTACCGGGACCGGGTTCCCGGTTGAAATGGCGGTTAAGCTGGGCGCCCACATGCTGGAAGAGGCGGAAAACGAAGTCCGCTTCCTGTTTACCGGCAACATTCAAGCCCTCTTGCCGCTACTTGAACAGAGCACGATTACCGATGTCCGGATTGAGGACTCAACGGTTGAAGATGAATTGATGGCCTACTAAGAAGAGGTGATTTAATGGGCAGAACAGTAATTGTTAGTCGTCGCCATGACCAACTGAGTCGCCTGCTCATGGAGCAGCTGTACGACGCGGTTGCCGTCAGTAGCTTTAAAATTGGGTTTAAACGTGGCGACCAGTTATGCTGGCTTGCCCAGCCCGGTGACCCGGTTGACGATGAGGTCCAGGACCTGGCCAAGTTAATTGACCAGTCCGTCTTTTTACCCCGTAAGATTGTCATGCTTTCAATGGCGGGGACCGCTGATGATGCGGACGTTAACCAGCTGAAAAAGTGGTACGGCAAGGGAGCTCAGGAGTACCTGTGGGCCCACCAGTATGCGGTTAAAATGATTGATGAGTTCGAGTTGCCCTACACCATTGTCCGGGCCCTTCCCATTGTGGAAACAACGGCCAAAGCTAAAATCACGGCAGAGGGGCAGGCAATAACGGGGACGGGCGTTAGTGACCGGGCCCTAGCAAAAGTCCTTGGCCAAATCTTGGATAGCGACCAGTATGATGGCCAGTCGATTGGTGTTTCAACCGAAGACGAGGTGGATTACGATGGTAGAAAATAATCAGTATAGGCAGTGGCAAGAACAGTTGGCCCACGTTAAGTTTCCACGTTGGAAGGAACTCCCGGCCCTGGGTTTGTACATTGACCAGGTAGTCACAATCGTTAATGAACAGCTTAGCGGGGTTGGCGTTGAGCCGCTGACCAAGTCAATGGTCAATAACTACGTCAAGAAAAAGATCATTCAGGCGCCCGTCAAGAAGAAGTACGCCGTTAACCAGTTAGTTGACCTTTTGGTTATTGGCTTTTTCAAGTCGAGCTTCTCGATTGAAGAAATTCGGCGGGGAATTGCTCAGGCGACGCTGCAATCTTACCCACAGCAGGCCTATGACCGCTTTGTAACAATCCTTGACCAGAAGCTGGCGGGGAAGAAAGTGGCCGTGGAAAACGCTGATGCCCAGACCGTTGAACTGACGAGCCTGGCAATTGACGCGGTACTGGCCCACCTAAAGGCCATCCACCTAGTACGCGAGATGCGGTGCCAACAGGCTCCCCAGACAGTTGCTAAGAAAAAATGAATAGTTAAAGCCCTTAGTATTCGGTTCACGAATACTAAGGGCTTTTCTTATGTATCTGTTGAATTTTCCTTTGCTCGTTCCCGCTTGCCGACATCGGTGGCAACAATCCGGTAGATGGCAGCGAAGAGGGGAACCGTCAGCATCATGCCGAGAATTCCTGAAATACTCCCGCCGACAATGACGGCGGCAAATACCCAAACGCTGGGGAGACCGATGCTCTTCCCAACCACTAAGGGGTAAGTGACCCGGTTATCAAACTGCTGGAGAAGGATGATGAAGATCAAAAAGATTCCCGCTTTGATTGGGGAAACGGCAAAGATTAGGACGACCCCGATACTGGCCCCCAGGATGGCCCCAACAATTGGAATTAGGGCACCAAAGGCCGTGACCACGCCAATCATGGTGGCGTACGGCATCCGCAGAATGGTCATCCCGATAAAGCAGGCGATTCCCAGAATGGCAGCATCCTTACACTGGCCGACGATGTAGCTGCTGTAACTATCGTCAAAGGTGTGAATGACGTACATCAGGGGGCGCTTAACCTTGGCCAGGTAGGTGTTGATTAAGCGTGAGAACTGGCGGGCCAACATTTCCTTGTAGATAAGGAGGTAGATGGAAAAGAAGAAGGCAATTACGGCCGTGGTGGCAACCGAGACAACGGAAGAGGCGGTTGACATGAGGGCCTTAAACGTGCCGCCAAAGCCATAGGTCAGGTATTTTTGCGCCTTAGCCCAGGAAATGTGGCGGGGGTCAAAATTACGGAGCATCTTTTGGACATTGTCGTTGTTCTCAAAGGTGGCAATGAAGTGGGTAATCACCCGGCTGTGGTTGGTAATCAAAAGCTGGATACAGCTGATGAGCTCGGGAATCACCAGGCGAATAACAATCGCCACAATCGGAAAAATGGTGAAGTAGGAAAGGGCGATTCCCCACAAGCGCTTAAACCGGCGGGCCTTCTTCTGCTTGAACAGGCGCAGGTACAGGTCCTCGTACTGGCGCAAAAGGAGGTTGACGATGTAGGCAATCACGCCACCAATCAAAAGGGGTGTCATGGCGCCCAAAAGTGTACCCGCCCACTTGATGAAGTGGGGCCAAAAGATAATGGCCAGGTAAAGGATGAAGAGGGCGAGCACTAATGAGATGTGCTGCTTGTTAATGTATTTTTTCACGGCTAGTTCTCCTTCTCACGCAGGCGACGGGCAATTCGGCACAGGTAGGCGTGACTATCCAACTGCTCTTGACAGTTACCTTGGTCGCGCAGGTTAATCTCGTAGATACTGGTTGCCTGGGGGTTGAGCAGGGGAAGGACCGGTGCCCAGTCGATTTTGCCCGTCCCCAGGGTCAGGCTATCGTGGGTCAACCCCATCGAATCGACCAGGTGGTAGTGGACAACGGCTGGGGCGAGGTGCTTGAGGGAAGCCTGGAGGCCGCGGTTGTCACCATGCAACTCGATGAAGCAGTGCGAGGTGTCGAACGCCAGCCGATAGTGGTGGCTCAAGATCTCGTCTTCCTCGTCCGGGTCACCATAGGCAAAGACGGGGGCAATCGAGTTTTCAAACATGATCTGATCCCGTCCCGCCCGGGCGAACCGGTCCAACCGCCGGTAAACGGCCTGGCGGGCGGCCTCAACTGATGGGTACAGGGCGACCATGTGCTTGACCTGGTCACCGGAGTAGCCACCGTGAACGAGTACCTGGACGTGGTAGTCATCAGCCAGGCGGATCAGCTGCTCCGTAGTTGTCTCAATAAAGCGGTAGAGGTCAGGATAATCCTTTTCCGGGGCCACCACGTCAGAATGGTAATTGTGGAAGGTCATCGGGTGGTGGAGGACGATGTTTTTAATTCCCTGTGATTGGACGTATTGGATTGCCCGCGCCAGGTGACGGTAATCCTCGGGGGTGAAATCACGGGCGGCCGTAAAGAATTCGTAAACGTGGGGATGGTGCACCAACCGGTCGTCAATTTGTTGGCGGTCGCTGCTCCCCTTTAGCCCCAGCTGTGATTGAAACATATTAAAAGACTCCTTTTTTATTCCTCGTTTCCATCATAGCAGATTTGATAGGTCGTAATGAAAGTCATCTGAATAATAATTTTGTTATAATTGATTTCAGCAATGATGATTCAAGAGGAAGTTAGATGGCAAATTCAGTAAAAAAATCTAAACAGTGTCCTTACAAAAAGCCGCCACTGGCCCTTGTTCCCCTGATTCCCTTAGCCTGGGCCGGGGGATGGATGACGGTTACCAGCGCTTGGCGGGCGAGTGGTCGAATCCTGGCCCCTACCCAGGATTTGCAAGAATCCATTTTGTTACTCTCCGTTCCCGTCTTGGTGGCCAATATTTACAACCTGCTGCTCATTTACAACCAGCCGGTAGCAGTTAAGCAGCGGGGGCACTACCAGGCCCTGGCAGTGGTCAATGCGGTGGTAATGATTGCTGCTTTGGTTCTTGCCTGGGGAGCTCCCGGTCAGGTATTGGCCCCAGCGCGGCTGACCGTTTTGGGCGGCAGCTTCCTGGCCTTGACCAGTATTCAGGCCCTGCTGGGCAACTATTTCGCCCAGGTTACCCGGCTGACCAGCCCCCTCTTCATTCCCTTACCACTCGGGACCGGGGCTCTGATTACCGCTAGTTATCTGTTAGCCCTGGTGACGACCAGCCACGGCCTGTGGCAGCGGGGGCTCATCATTATTTGCCTGGGGGCCCTGGCAATCTTGCTAATTGCTGTGGGGAAAATGATTCCCCGACTGTGGGCCCCACTAGTCACCCGGCGGAGCGGCACCTACCAGTTTTTGAACGGCCTAGTAGTGACGGCCACCCTGGTTGCGGCATTAGCGGGAACGGATAGTTTGGCGACCTACTGGGCGGGCGGCCCCCAGACCCTCTTGATCTTGTGCCTGGCTAATAGCCTAGTCGCGGCCGCCGGCGGACTGGCAATTCTAGCCGCAATGCAACGCTACCGGAACGATTACCGGTACGGTAATGCGGCCCGTCACCCTTACCGCTACGTCTTGCTGGGGTGCTTGACCTTTTTACTGGCCCTACTGTTGTTACTGTGGAAACTTTAAAGACGGGAGGAAATCTGATGGCAAAAGCAAAAATCCTAATTACTGGCGATATCCCGGAGGCGGGACTACAAGAATTACGGCAAAACTTTGATGTCTTCGATAATGCAGCGGTGACCGACCGGCCGTGGATTCTCCGCCACCTCCACGAATTTGACGGGATGATCCTTTCGGGAACCAAGGGTGACCGTGAACTCCTTGATGCCGGGACCAACCTGAAAATCATTTCGACTAAGGGGGATGGCTTTGATAACGTTGATATTGACTACGCAAGGCAAAAGGGAATCGTGGTTGCCCACTGTCCCCATAGTGTCCGCTACTCGACCGCGGAAACTGCCCTAGGCCTGATTCTGGCAACGGCCCGGCGCTTCCACTTTTATGACCACGCAATCCGTGAAGGCAAGTGGCTCGACGTTTCCAACCCGGAGTACATGGGCACGAACCTGGCGGGGAAAACGCTGGGGATCTATGGCTACGGTGGTATTGGTGGTCAGGTCGCCAAGTTCTGCCAGGCCCTGGGGATGAAGGTCCTGTACAATAAGCGACACCGCCTGCCAGCTGCGGAAGAAAAGCGGCGGCAGATTGAGTATGCCGACTTTGCAACCCTGGTTAAGGAATCAGATGTCCTAAGCCTTCACGCGCCAGCGACGCCGGAAACTACCGGGGTATTTAACAAGGCGGTCTTTAAACAGATGAAGAAGACGGCCTTGTTGGTCAATGTTGCCCGGGGGAGCCTGGTCAAGGAAGATGACCTTGTCTGGGCCCTGGAAACGGGTGAAATTGCGGGGGCCGGTCTGGACGTTTACGAACACGAGCCCAAGGTTACTGCCGCGCTCCGCAAGCTTGATAATGTTGTCCTGCTGCCTCACGTGGGGACGGGAACCCCGGCTGCCCGGGTTGCGATGGCCAAGGAGGCGTCGCAAAACCTCATTTCCTACCTCCGCGATGGGGTGGCAATTAATCAGGTAAATAAGTAAAAACAAAGCCGCGACCGGAGAATTTTTTCTCTAGTCACGGCTTTGCTCTATTTTTAGTTTCTAATTACAGGTTCTTGTCCATGTTGAAGGTCAGCTTGGAAAGCTCTAGGCCGTGCATGATCAGTTCAGCCATCAGTTTCTTAGTCCGCTTGGCCATTTCGGCGACCATTTCGTGGGTCCGGTCACTCAAGAACTGGTTGACTTCCTTAGGATCCATCCCCTCAACCTGGTGGGCAACCTTGTTTACCCACCGGTAGAAGTACTCCCGGCTGTCCTTTAAGTAGTCGAGGTCGGCCTGGGTAAATTCAGCATGGTGGGATTCAACGATCATCGAGAGGGCCCGGTACATCCAGTAGGCACTCTTGAAGTCCATGTTGAGCTTCTTCGGCGTTTCCCGGTAGCTAACGTCAATGTCGTCGGCGTTCCCAAAGAATGGGACATATGGGGTGAAGGTTGGCACCCCAAAGGACATCCACATGATGGTTGAGGCTGCTTCAGGCAGGTCGTTGCGAATCTGCAGGACGTGTGAATTCTGGGTCCGGTTCAAGGAGATTGGCCGGAACATTTCCCGTTCCTGCTTACTACCTTCATGACCCAGCGGATCGTAAGGGGTGCCCTGGTAGTGACTGCTGAGAACGTCTTGGACATCCTTCAGGGTCAACTTCCGGTCACTCCGCATGATGAACGGCAGGTCAAAGTCCAACGGGTCCTGTTCAACACCCGGGTTGAGCAGTTTGTGACCGTACCACTGCCGGGGTGTGTTGTAGTGCTGGTCAAAGACATCGGCGGTCCCGAAGATGTGACGGAAGTTCCAGCTATGCTTGTCCGGGTTCAGGTTGTTCTTCTCAACGAATTCTTGGATGCCGTCGGACCACATAAAGTTGGCCGGATCATCGAAGTCCACCTGTTGGATGGCAATCCGGTTACCAGTAACGGCGTAAGCATCATCAGGAATCCGCTGGGCAACCCATTGGTGACCAGTGACGATTTCCATGTACCAGACGTCGTTCTTGTCGGCAAAGATGACCCCGTTTCCTTCGGCAGAACCGTACTTGGCAATTAACTGACCGAGATATTCAACCCCGTTCTTGGCACTGTCAATAAACGGGAGGGTTGCCGCCACAATCAGGTCTTCGTTGATCCCGGTTTCGGTGTTCAGGGGGTCAACCGCCAGGACCCGCTCGTTAGCGTAGACACTTTCGGTGGCACTCATCCCAACGTTCTTTTCGTTAAAGCCGCTCTCGTCAAAGACCCCTTCTTTTTCGTAGTTAACGTTTGGGGTCCCTTGGTAACGGTAACCATCGGCAGGACGGTCAACCACACACTTGTTGAGGTAGGCCTTTACCTGGTTGGGGTGGTCATGGTAGGCCGGATAAGTGACAAAACGTTGGGGCGTAAGGGGAGCGAAGGTATCATCGTTCCGGGCCGCCATGACGGAGCCGTCAATGGTGGCACTCTTTCCCACAAGGACCGTTGTACAAGCGGATAAGTTCTTCTTCATTTCTTCAAAACCTTTCTTTTATTAAGATACTTATACTTTAAGCTTATTCAGAAAACGGGTCAATTACTTCACCCGGGGTTACTTTTGCTCCAGGTCGGCAAACTTGGCGTGGACGAGCTTGGCGAGGTCGGTGGCATTCAGGCAGACGGACCGACCAATCTTACCGGACGAAACGTAGATCTCCCCTTGTTCTTCGGCAACCTGGTCGATGAAGATCGGGTACTGGTACTTTTCGTAAATCCCCACGGGTGTGTTGGCGCCATGGACGTAGCCGGTCGTCTTCAGGAGCTTCTTCAAAGGCACCATGTTAACCTTCTTGTTGCCGGAGACCTTGGCGAGCTTCTTTTCGTCCAGGTGGGTGTCAATCGGCAAGACCCCCACGAGTGGGCCGGTGACGTTTCCGGACAGGACCAGGGTCTTGTAGACGGTATGCTCATCGACTCCGGTGTGGTCCACCGTCATTGTCCGCACGTCCCCATCCTGGTGGGTTGGAAATTCTGCCTGCTTGTAGGCAATCTTATTTTTGTCCAGGATCTGCTCAACCTGGGTCTTTTTCAACTTGCTTTTTTTGTTCTTTTTACTCATAATAAAACTCCTTTTTTAATCTGGAACGGACCAATATTTCACAAAAAGGTCCCAATTTGAAATAGGTCTGTTATACTAGTAGTGAAATAAGCGGGACACATCGACCGGAGGAGTTAACGATATGGCAGATTTAGTATATCGCTCCGTAATGCGCGATATAAAACAAAAAATCTTGAAAAACCAATACGAGGGGATGCGCCTCCCCGACGAGCGAAGCCTCAGTGAAACCTACGGAGTAAGCCGGAGCTCAATCAAGCGGGCCCTGGGAATTCTTGCCCAGCAAGGGATCATCTTTAAAAAGCGGGGGTCAGGAACCTTTATTAACCCCCTCTACCTGAAAAACCAATCTCTTTTTCACTATGAGGGCAGCAATTTAGGGGTTACTGATAGTTTCCAAGTTGCCGGTAAAAAGCAGCGTATCCAGTTGCTCAACTACCAAGTTATTCCCGCCAGTGAAGATATTCAAGAGGAACTCTTCCTTAATGATAACGATTTTGTATACCAAATCAAACGGCTGCGTTTGATTGATGACCAGCCGTTTATGATTGAGACCGGCTTTATTCCCATCAAGATCGTGCCCACCCTGTCACCAGCGATTGTCAACAGCTCGATTTTTAACTACCTGGAAGACAGCATGGGTAAGCGGGTAACCAAGTCATTTACGACCATCAGCGTGGCCCCGTCAACGGCGGATGACCAGCACTTGCTGAAATTAAAGCCGACGGAGCCAGTGGGCATTATGGACGGGGTCTTCTTCTTAGATGATGGAACCCCGTTTGAGGTCTCCAGCATGCGGATCCACTACCAGTACATGCGGTACAGCACATTCATCAACTTAGACCAGGAAGGATAATAAAACAAGCTGGGAAAAAAGCTTCAGAGTGCTCCGTAGCTAGACATTAGGAGCACGCTTCGAAGCGGAGCAAGCCTATTTGGTTTTTCCGCGATTACTGTGTAATATTCGAAGAACTAAAACAAGCTGGGAGAAAACTTTGTTTTCTCCCAGCTTGTTTATTATCCATTTACTAGGTGGCGGACATTCAATACCCGCTTAATCCTTGTCCAAGTTAGATGAGCACAATAGGAGAATGCAAAGGACAGGGTGATCGTCAGAATAACGAGCAGGGGGAACTTAACCGCGAGAAATAGGTGGGGAACGAAATGATTAATTCCCTGCCAACACCAGTAAAGCCAAAAGACGTGACCCAGGTATGACCGGTGGGCGTACAGGGCGACCCAGTGAATGAAGGGGAGCCACTGGTTCCGAAACTTCTGCATGTAAGAAGCAAGGGTGACGATCAGGCCAATCGTACTCAAATTATAGAAGATCATCGATGGCAGGTAGTAGGGAGCGTTGGTTAATTTAACCGGGACCCCGTACCCAAAGAAGTTGATGGTGACAAAGTAAAAGAGGACCAACCAGCAGACAATCTGGGTTAGCCAGTGACGCATCAGAAAGGGCAGTAGCTGTTTATAGAACTTGCAGAGGAGGGTGCCGGCAACCCCAAAGATCAAGAAGCTTAAGAAGCAGCGGTCAATGAGGTACCAGTTCTTTGCTTCGGGGCCGTGGAAGACCTGGTACTCGTAGAGCCAGTGCCAACCGAGTTCAAAAACCAGTGCCAACAAAAAGGCACTGACCCCGCGACGGGGATGATTTTGGACGACCCGGGCGAGCCACCAAAAGAACGGCATCAGGATGATGAATTGAAGCATCATTACGTTATACCAGAGGTGGGGTGCGGCGTTCCCGTTGATAAACTGCCAGCAGAACTGCCGCCAGTCATGGTAGTGACGGTGCTGTTGGACCTGGGGCAGGACCAGGAGGTAGACAGCGGTCCATAAAATAGAAGGAACAAAGAGGACGTGCCAGCGATTCCGCATGAAACGCGGGTAGTCCCGTAACCTTGCCTGGGGGTGGGTCCGGATTGTTGAGAACAGGATCCCAAAGATAAAGGCCGAAGCACTAAACTTTACTGCCTCGTAGATTCCACCGAGAAAAAACTGTTGACCAACGGGGAGGTTGCCCACCATCAAGAAGCTAATTACCGACTGCGTCATTACGGTGGTGACGGCCATTAACTTTTCAAAATCACCAATATCAGCCTGGTTAAGTGTGTCGAGATCTGCCATTTTTTGCCTGCCTTCCAAATTAAAAATATTACATTTTTAAGTATACAGCATTCATTAAAAGCGGCGTTAATAAGGGCTTATTAGCCACATTACGGCAATTTTCGTAATACGGGAAACTTAAAGGACGGGTTAAAATTATTAAAATTTGGTAATTGGACCGTATCAATTTTCAAAAAGGTTGACTTTAAACAAAAACAGTTTATCATAATACTTGTAAATTGAATGATTTACGTTAGTTGTTTCAAGCACGAACGTATTTATTTATTCAGAAGGAGTGTTTATTAGAATGGCAGTAGATTACGATTCCAAGCAATACTTGGAAAGTGTTGACGCTTACTGGCGTGCAGCCAACTACCTTTCAGTTGGTACTTTGTTCTTAATGAACGACCCATTATTACGTCAACCATTACAAGCAAAAGACGTTAAGCCTAAGCCAATTGGTCACTGGGGTACGATTGTTCCTCAAAACTTCATTTACGCCCACTTGAACCGGGTAATCAAGAAGTACGACCTTGACATGTTCTACATCGAAGGTTCCGGTCACGGTGGCCAAGTTATGGTTAACAACTCATACTTGGACGGTTCCTACACCGAAATTTACCCAGAATTTACTCAAGACGAAAAGGGAATGGCTAAGTTATTCAAGCACTTCTCATTCCCAGGTGGTACTGCATCACACGCTGCCCCTGAAACTCCAGGTTCAATCCACGAAGGTGGGGAACTTGGTTACTCACTTTCACACGGTGTTGGTGCTATTTTAGATAACCCAGATGTTATCGCCGCTGTTGAAATTGGTGATGGTGAATCCGAAACTGGTCCACTGGCCGCTTCATGGTTCTCTGACAAGTTCATCAACCCAATCAAGGATGGTGCCGTATTACCAATCATCCAAATCAACGGTTTCAAGATTTCTAACCCAACTATCCTTTCCCGGATGAGCGACGAAGAACTTACTAAGTACTTCGAAGGTATGGGTTGGGAACCACACTTTGTTTCCGCATACAAGGAAGCTGACCGTGATGGTGAATTCAACGGTTACAAGGATCACATGCAGGTTCACGAAGAAATGGCTAAGACCCTTGACACTGTTATCGAAAAGATCAAGGCTATTCAAAAGAATGCTCGTGAAAACAACGATGACTCACTGCCAACTTGGCCAATGATCATCCTGCGTGCTCCTAAGGGTTGGACTGGTCCTAAGAAGGACTTGGATGGTAACCCAATCGAAAACTCATTCCGTGCTCACCAGATTCCTATTCCGGTTTCCCAAGACAATATGGAACACAAGGACATGCTGGTTGACTGGATGAAGTCATACAAGCCTGAAGAATTGTTCGATGAAAATGGTCACCCAGTTGACTTAGTTGAACAAAACACTCCAGATGGCAACAAGCGGATGGCTATGAACCCAATCACTAACGGTGGTATCGATCCAAAGCCATTAGTATTGCCTAACTACCGTGACTTCGCCGTTGACGTTCAAACACCAGGTTCTGTTGTAAAGCAAGACATGCTTGAATGGGGTAAGTACCTCAGCAAGATGGCTGAACTGAACCCAGACACGTTCCGTGGCTTCGGTCCAGATGAATCCAAGTCTAACCGTCTTTACGCATTCCTTGACAACGACAAGCGTCAATGGATGGAAGGTATCCACGAACCAAACGACGAAAACCTTTCTCACGAAGGTCGGATGATTGATTCTCAACTTTCCGAACACCAAGCAGAAGGATTCCTCGAAGGTTACACTCTGACTGGTCGTCACGGATTCTTCGCAACCTACGAAGCCTTTGGCCGGGTTGTTGACTCCATGCTGACTCAACACATGAAGTGGTTACGGAAGGCTAAGGATCTCTACTGGCGTAAGCAATACCCAGCACTGAACTTCGTTGATACTTCAACTGTCTTCCAACAAGACCACAACGGTTACACTCACCAAGATCCAGGTCTGTTGACTCACATGTTCGAAAAGGAACGTCCAGACCTTGTTAAGGAATACCTGCCAGCAGATACTAACTCCCTGATGGCCGTATCCAACAAGGCATTCAACGACCAAGAATGCATCAACATCTTCGTAACTTCCAAGCACCCACGTGCACAATGGTTCTCCATTGACGAAGCTACTGAATTAGTTGACAACGGTCTTGGCTACATCAACTGGGCTTCTACTGACCAAGGTAGCGAACCAGATGTTGTCTTCGCTTCTGCAGGTACTGAACCTACTGAAGAATCTCTTGCCGCTATCGACATTCTTCACGACAACTTCCCTGAACTGAAGATTCGTTACATCAACATCATCGAAATCATGAAGTTGATGAAGCAAGACAAGAACCCAGAAGGTCTGTCAGACGCAGAATTCAACCAATACTTCACTACTGACAAGCCAGTTATCTTCGCATGGCACGGCTTCCGTGACATGATCCAAGCTCTGTTCTTCGAACGTGCTAACCACAACCTTCACATTCACTCATACGAAGAAAATGGTGACATCACCACTCCATTCGACATGCGTGTATTGAACGAACTGGACCGGTTCCACTTGGCTAAGGACGCTATCCAAAACATCCCTGGCTACGAACAAAAGGGTGCTGCATTTGTTGCCAAGATGGACAACATGATCAACAAGCACAACCACTACATCCGTTCAGAAGGTAAGGACTTACCAGAAGTTACTAACTGGACTTGGAAGGGTCTTAAGTAATCATCTGCTGATTACTAATTAAACACTTATCAAATATGAAAAGCGCGCTAACGCAATGTTGGCGCGCTTTTTTTGCCCTTTACCCAGTCATCGCTAATCAGATATAATTAGTTGGATTGAAATGAGGAGGAGAGTTTGATGGATAAAAAGCAAACGGGGCTTCAGACCTACCTGGTAATTGGGTCCCTCGTCTTTGGAATGATATTTGGCGCGGGGAACCTGGTCTTTCCTGTCCACCTGGGGCAGCTCGCCGGTAGTAACTGGGGGCCGGCCGCCCTGGGCTTCATCACTTCGGGAGTTTTACTCCCCTTGCTGGCCTTGTTGGCCCTGAGTGTAACCCATACTCGGGGACTATTCGAGCTCGCCCAGCCGGTGGGGGGCTGGTTTGCCCTGATCTTTTTGGTCTGTGTCCACGCCACGATTGGCCCCCTCTGTGCGACCCCCCGGACGGCAACGGTTCCCTACGCAATCGGGGTTGCTCCCTACTTGTCGAAGGGGATGCAACCAGTCGGCCTGGCCCTTTACACCGGGGCGTTCTTCCTCTTGACCTACTTCTTTGCGACCAAGGAAGGAAAGGTGACGGCGGTGATTGGGAAGGTCCTTAACCCGGCCTTTTTGGTGATGCTGCTTGTAATTTTTCTCCTGGCCTTTATCCACCCGATGGGGAAACTATCTGCACCGGCGCCAACCACCAGCTACCTGCACCAAGCGTTTGCTAACGGGTTCCTGCAGGGGTACAACACGATGGATGCCCTGGCAATGCTAATCTTTGGGGTAACCATCATTGCTGCTGTCCAGCAGATGGGCTTTTCAAAGGAAAAAGTTGCCCTGGCGACGGCTAAGGGGGGCCTGGTCGGAATCGCTGGTGTGGGGGTTCTTTACTTCGGCTTGATTTACCTCGGCACCACCAGTCGTAACCAGTTTACGGTTGCAAGCAACGGGGGGACGACCCTCAACCAGGTGGCCCATTTTTACCTGGGAACCTTTGGCAATGCCCTCCTGTTGACCCTCGCCACGGTAACCTGCCTAACCACGGCGATGGGGTTGGTGATTGCCTTCTCCCAGGACTTTCATAGTCGCTTCCCCCAGGTGTCTTACAGGAACTTTTTACGGGTCAACTGCCTGCTTTCGTTTCTGATTGCCAACCTGGGCCTCGACCAGATTGTTACCTGGTCAGCGCCCGTCTTGATGTTCCTGTACCCACTGGCAATTGTCTTAATTCTGCTGGCTATCTTGTCACCCCTGTTTAAAAATAACCCGCTGGTCTACCGCTGGACCCTGGCCTTGACCGTCTTCCCCGCATTCTTTGACCTGGTCAACGCCCTGCCACCGGTTCTTCTGAAGCTGGGCTTTAACCAGGCCCTAGTAAAGTGGGCGGGACACACCCTGCCGCTTTTTCAACTTGGTCTGGCCTGGGTACCGTTTTCTGTAGTTGGCTTTGCACTCGGCTTGGCTGCCTGGCGGTGGCGGCGTTATAATACTAACTAATTACGCAGGGGAGTGATCAGATGCAACGTCACTATTTAAGTATTGATATTGGGGGAACCGCCATCAAGAGTGCCCTAATCGATCATTCTGGAAATATTATTAAAACGGCTAAAACCGCTACCCCGACCAGTGCCAACGCTTTTTTAGCTATCCTTGGGCAACTGGTGCGTGACCACCCGGGTGTCCGTGCGGTCTGTGTGAGTGTCCCGGGAATCGTCAACCACCACAGTGGCCAGGTTAAGTTTACGGGGGCCCTCGGCTTCATGGGGGAGTTCAACTTGGCCAGCTACCTCAAAAAGATTGCCCAGCTCCCCGTCTACGTGGGCAATGATGCTAATTGTGCAACCCTTGCTGAGATGTGGCTGGGCAACTTGCGGGGCCTAAATAGTGGGGCGGTAGTGACCCTTGGTACGTCGGTAGGGGGCGGACTGATGATCAATGGTCAGCTCTTTGTGGGTCCCCACTTCCGGGCCGGTGAAATCAGCGCAATTGTTAACAACCACGACCATACGGATATTCACGAGTCGACGGTGGGCGCCAGCACCTCAGCGGTAAAAATGGTCAAGGCGGTCGCCACGGCGTGTGGCCTGCCGGATGTAAAGGATGGGCGCCGGGCCTTCGTCGAGATCAACAACCATAACCCGCGGGCCTGGGATATCTTTGCGGCCTTTTGCCGGCGGGTAGCGGTCCTGCTGGTGAATGTCCAGGCAGTTATTGACCTAGAGCGGGTCCTGATCGGTGGGGGAATCAGCGCCCAACCAGTGGTAGTGACCGAGATTCGCCACCAGTTTCAACTACTCCAGGAGGGGGACCGCCGCCTGCACGACGATATCATTATGCCGGATATTCAAAAGGCCAAGTTTGGTAACGAAGCGAACCTATTGGGGGCGCTGTATGGCTTACTGTTACGAATAGATAGGGGAGAATGAGGATTTAATGAATAAGAACAATACGATGCCGACACGCCTATTTGCCCTAGTCGTGGGACTGGTGGTGAACGCCCTTGGTAACGGCCTAACGGTGGCGACTAACATGGGGGCGGCGCCGTGGACGGCCGCCGAGGTTAACCTGGCCTATATGGCCCACATTTCGGTTGGGTTAATGATGTTTTTCGTGGGGGTCCTGGTGGCAATTACCAACCAGCTGCTGATTCGGCAGTGGGATAAGTGGCGCTTCTTCGGTGAAGTTGCCTTTATCGCGGGTTTTAGCTACTTCATTGATGTCTTTATCGCCCTCTTCAACTGGCTCAAGGTTCCGCAGTTGGCAATTTGGTGGCAGACCCTCCTGTGCCTGGTGGGAATCGTGGTCTTCTGTACCGCCATTTCCCTTTACCAGCGGGCCAACCTAATTATGCACCCCAATGATGATACGACCAACATCCTGCGCTTCCTCTACTTCAAGGGCCGGGTCGGGACCGCCCAGTTGGTCAACTTTATGGTCCCCATCATTATGATTCCCATTGCGTGGATCATAACCCGTCACATCTACTCGGTTAATATTGGGACCCTCCTTTGTATCCTGTTTAACGGTCCCCTGATTGGCCAGGCGGACCAGCATGTCTGGCATGGCCTCCACCATAATTTCCGGGTAAAGACGCAAAAGTAGAAATAGACCAGTAAACGGTTGATTTGTCGGCAACCGTTTGCTGGTCTATTCCTGTTTTAAAGTGATTTACGGTAGGGAAAGTGCGCCATTTCCGGGACCTTATCCCAGCGGACCGGGTACCCTGCACCATGGGCACAAAAGACTGAGTCGGGGGTGTTGGCGAGGTCCGCGGTGGGCACGTACTTTGCCTGGGCAATTACTTCGTTAGCGTTATGACACGGCCGGTAACCATTAACAACGCATTCGAGGTGGCCCTGGCCGTGACTGTAATTACGGACGGCGGTTGCGTAATCGCGCATGGTCGCAACCGGTGCTTCCCCGGTCAAAAGGGCCTGCGACTGGCCAGTATTCGGGGCCAACTTAAACGTCCCGTCCATCTTTTGAATATCGTTAATTGCCCGGCCAACCTCATCCTGGGGGACGGTCAACCGGTAGCGGTAGTAGGGTTCCAGAAGAAGGCAGTGCTTGTGGGCCGCCAGTTCCATTAATCCCTGCCGGACTGCCCGCCAGGTTGCCTCGCGGAAGTCGCCACCAACCGAGTGAACGATGCTTCCCTTGCCACCAATCAAGGTAATTTGCACGTCGGTCAGCGGTGCACCAGTTAAGACGCCCCGGTGTTCTTTGGCCGCCAGGCTGGTCATGATCTGCTGCTGCCAGTTGTGGCTAAGCACGTCAACGCGGCAGTCGGCGGCAAAGCGCAGGCCGGTCCCGGGCTTCCCCGGGGCCAGGAGGAGGTGAACCTCGGCGTAGTGCCGGAGGGGCTCAAAGTGGCCAACCCCCTCGATAGACGCGTCGATGGTTTCCTGGTAGAGGATTTGTCCCTGACTAAACTTGAGCTTGAGCTGGTAGCGTTCCTCCAAGATCTGTTCCAAAATCTCCCGCTGCACTTCTCCCATTAGGTGCACGTGGATTTCTTGGAGGTGCTTTGACCAGGTTACCTTGAGCTGGGGATCCTCGTCTGCAAGCTCCCGCAAGGCTTTCAGACAGGCCTGGAGGTCGTTGTCACCAATCTCAACCGCGTACGATAACACCGGCTGCATTTGCGGACGGGGGGTGTTAGCTTCCGCCCCAATGCCCTGCCCCGGGAAGGAAGAGGTCAGGCCGGTGACGGCACAAACCTCCCCAGAAGGAACTGTCTGGGCAATGGTAAACTTGTCACCGTCGTAGATACGGACCTGGTCCACTTTTTCGTCAGGAAGGAGGACGCTCTTGGCCCGCAGGCTTCCCCCGGTGACGCGGAGCCAGGTCAGGCGGTTGCCGTTGGGATCATGGGAAATCTTAAATACCCGGGCAGCAAATTCCTGCTTGGTGGGACGTACGACGGTCCACTTAGCGAGCCCATCCAGGAGGTTGGTAACTCCAGTCATCTTTAAAGCAGAACCGGTAAAGCAGGGGAAGACCTTCCGCCCTTTGATCAGGGTCCGGACCGTATCTTCACTTAGCTTTTCCTGGTCGAGGTAGCTAGCGAGGACGGTGTCGTCTTGCATGGCAATCGCTTCGGCAGCCTCGCCCGTGGTTACCTGGCCGCTGGTGAAGTCGATGCAACCGGCGGAAAACTCGTCTTGCAACTGGTTAAGGACCCGTACAGAATCGGCCCCCACGCTATCGACCTTATTGATAAAGATAAATACGGGGATGCCGTAGCGCTTGAGAAGGTCCCACAGCGTCCGGGTATAGCCCTGGATGCCATTGGTTGCGGAGACCACCAGAATTGCGTAGTCGAGCACCTGGAGGACCTGTTCGGTTTGCCCGGCGAAGTCAATGTGGCCGGGGGTATCAAGCATTGTGAGGGTGAGATCATGGTAAGACAGGCGGGCCTGGTGGGTGAAAATCGTGATTCCCCGCTGCTTTTCTAACTGGTCAGGATCAAGAAAAGCATCGCCGTTATCAACCCGGCCGAGCTTGCGCAGGTGGCCAGACTGGTAGAGCAATGCTTCAGAAAGGGTCGTTTTGCCGGCATCAACGTGGGCGACGAGGCCGGTAACAATTTGCTTAGTCATTTTCTGCAATCCGCACAACCATGACATCGCTGAGGGCGTTCCGGTTAACGTAGGAGGTAACGGACCCCACCATGAACCGTTCCATACCAGAGATCCCCGTGGCCCCAATCACGATGAGGTCGTTGTGGTGGTCCTTCGGGAACTCACGGGCAATGACCCGCTTCGGGTTACCAAACCGGATGTGGATGCTGACGTCGGTAACTCCAGCGTCAATTGACTTTTGCTTCAAGTCTTCCATCCGCTCCTGGGTACGGTGGACAGCGTCATAGGTCTGCTCGTCACTCAAAACGGCATTACTGTAACCATCGGTCAACTGGTCAACCTGGGTGATGGTCAGAATGTCGAGGTGGGCGTGATTACGGGCGGCAATGTCGATTCCCGCTTCGAGAACCTTGCTGGTCGCTTTGGAGCCGTCGATTGCGACGAGAATGTTTTTGTATTGTGAATCTGCCATTGTAAAAAACTCCTTTGTCGATAGTATTGTTTATTTCTATTATACTTTTTTAATATAGCAAAACAAAATAATTGAAAACGTTTGCAGATAAGTTTAAACTACTCGTAGAGACTTAAAAGACAAATAGTTTATTTTAGTCTAATAATTGTGACATCTTTCACAAGTAAGGAGTAATATAATGCGTTATGTTTCAATGACTTCCCACAATATTGGGATGAACTTAGCAACCGAGCAGTACCTGATGAATGATAAGGATTTTGGGAACGAACCACTGGTCCTGTTCTACTATGAAGAACCATGCATTATCGTTGGCCGGAACCAAAACACGGCCGAAGAGATTAACCAGGATTACGTAAAGGAACACAATATCCGGGTTACCCGGCGTCTTTCTGGTGGTGGCGCAGTCTACCAAGACCTGGGGAACCTCTGCTTCAGCTTTGTGGTTCCAAGCGACAGTGAGGAATTTGGTGACTTCAAGTCATTCACGAAGCCAATTGTTGACGTCCTTCATAAGATGGGAGCCACGACCGCAGAAGTCAGTGGGCGGAACGATATCCTGGTTGACGGGAAGAAGTTCTCTGGTAACGCAATGTACTCCAAGAACGGCAAGACCTTCTCTCATGGAACCTTGATGTTAAACGTTGACCTGAGCGTGGTTGCGGATGCCCTCCACGTTGCCAAGGATAAGATTGCCTCTAAGGGAATCAAGTCCGTCCGCTCCCGGGTTACTAACCTGCGGCCATACCTGGCTAAGGAATACCAAAACATCGATGTTCCAACCTTCAGGGATGACCTGATCAAGGGGCTCTTCAACGTTGACAGCCTCGACGAGATTAAGGATAAGCAATACGTTGTTACCCCAGAAGACCAGAAGAAAATCGACAAGATCTACGAACAGTACTACAACAACTGGGACTGGGTTTACGGCAAGAATCCTGAGTTTACGTTGAAGCGGCGGAAGCACTTCGACATGGGGACGATTGATGCTCGGTTGGACGTTAAGGATGGCGTGATCAAGAACATCAAATTCTTTGGTGATTTCTTTGGCCCGCAAGACGTTACGAAGCTGGCTGACCAGCTGAAGGGCGTTAAGTACGACCACGATGAGATTGCCAAGGCCCTTGAAAAGGCGGGGACCCAGCAATACATTACGGGAATCCCAACCGACCAGATTGCGGATTTGCTTGCCTAATTGAGCTTTGTCCAGTTATCTAGTAGAATGGGAGTGAAATACAAAGGTTAAACCTTGTACTCACCCCCGGGTGATCGTGAAAATAAATTGACGGGGAGACAGGTATTGACCTGGCGCCCCGTTTTATTTTAAATTTAGGAAAGTTGGTAATGAGATGAAGAACTCTGATAAGGTAATTGTGGTGACGTCCGTAGCGGCGGCCCTGGCAATGGTCTTGGACGCCATCATGTCCATCCAGCACGGCTTACCGCTGACGAGTGCGCCCGTGTGGGGCCGCTTGCTGGTATTTATTATTTTAGCGGCAGTCGTCAACGGCCTGGCACTCGTGAAAATGCGTTTTTGTGGGTACGCCACAATCTTTGTGAACCTGTACTTTGCGATTGCTTGTTTGGCCGCTTTTCAGACCGTGAACCAGCGGACGAGCTTTTTTGGCATCATCGTTGAGGCCCTAAGTGTTATCGGTATCCTGGTCGGTTGTGCAGGAATCTATTATGGCATCCGGCAGCGGGCTGAATATACCCGTGCCCGGATCAAGAAGTTAGAGGAGCGAGCTAAAAAATGAAGATGACAGTAGCAGACTACTTAGCCCAGGTAACTGGTGACCAGGTAACCACGGAAACGGTCGAAAAGACGGCCGCCCAAGCACAGCAGAAGACGACCCTCAAGAAGGGAATTCAGTTTATGCTGGACCAGCTTGCGCAAGGGACACTTGGGCAGTACGTAATTAACGTGAAGATGAAGAAGGGTGACCCACTGAGCCTCCGCCTGGAGATGAACCTCATCAACATCCCAATGGGCGAAGCAGAGCGCCTGGATCCAAAGCTCTTGGACCAAGAACCCGCATACCCGGTGAACCTCTACATGGTGCTAGAGGGGGATGACGTCAACAAGTCGGGCTTGCGGATCGATGAGTTGGCAAACGATACTGACCAGGCCGGTAGTGTCACTAACCTGGTCCAGCGTGCCCAGGAATGGGTTGCCGAACACGTGGCAGCAACGGTTGAAAATCGGGCCTAATCCTTGTCTTTTTTGTAATCTTTGCTAGAATAGATGTTGCGATGAGTCGAGAGGTCTGGTAGCAACCCTAATTGCTGCCATTAGACATTTCGAATGTGGGGCACGTTAACTCACCGGATTGTGAGGTGCCCGGTTGAAGGCGAAGTGGACATCGCCTTTTAACCTGAGATGATATCAATACACAGCCAGCGGTTAGCGGATGCTAGCCGCTTTTTTTGTGCACCCTTTTAAATTAATCCCCTAAAGATAGTGCATTTTTTCACGTAAGGGCTTACAATAAGGGTGAAAGCGAGGGTGAGCATTATGGCAGAAGCATATTATGGCGTTTCAGTTGTTGCGTTGATGGCAATCGTATTTTTGCTTTGCTTATAATTAGAATGATGGTAATGAAAAATAGAACCATAAAAAATAGCGACGGGGAGAAATAACTTTCTTCCGGTCGCTTCGTTTTTTAAATTAAGTTATTTAACTGGGTACCGCATCCCCGTGTAGCGGCGGCTCAAAATAATCACCAGAATGGTGGCAAGCAGGGCGTATACCGAGCCGACGTAGCCGAGGTGGTTCATAGTGGTAAAGTGCATGGCCTGGGATGCGGTGAAGGACCCTAATGAGATACCGATGTTGGCAAAGATCGAGTTTAATGAGGATGCCAGGTCTAGTGACTGCGGGTATTCCTTTTCCGCAATGTCTAAGAACATCAACTGGGTTGAAGAACCATAGCAGGAAAAGGCAATGCAGAGTAAGCCAACTACGAGAATAGCCAGCCACTTAAATGATAATAAGGGACCAAAGGCAACGTACAGGACAAACATAATACCGTAAATCAATGGTAACCGGTGGACGCCTCCCCGGTCAGCCAGGACCCCACCGAACTTGTTGCCGAAGATGAAGAAGACCCCCATCGCAAACAGCAGCCAGTTTAACCAGGTGTTATTAAAACCCATCTCGTTAGTGATCAGGGGACGAATGTAGGTGTAGATCGTATAATCCGCCGCACAGATTGAAACGACGAAGATAACCCCGAGAATTACCCGGGAATCCTTAAAGAGTACGAACTGTTTGCCTAAGCTGCTTTTTACCTGGGGAGTATCCTTGGGAACCAGCCAGAGAAGGAAGGCAAAGGCCAAAACCGTAATGACGGTGACCATCCAGAAACTGTCATGCCAGGAGAAGGTGGTACTAATAATGGTCCCAATGGGAATCCCGATGACGGAGGCAATGCTGAACCCGGCAAAGACCCAGGATACTAGGCTTGCCCGCTTTTCCCGTGGGGCTACAAAGCTGGCCATTACGAGGACAAGTGAAATGATAGCCCCCGCAACGGTCGCGGTCAAAATCCGGGACAAAAGGAGGGACGTAAAGTTAGTTGCCAGAGAAGACCAGGTGTTACCGACCAGGAAAATGACCATCAACCATAACAGGACGTGGTGCCGTCGCCAACGGTTGGCTAGCGAGGTGATGATGGGGGTAAAGACGGCGTAGATCAAGGCAAAGACGGTGACGAGCAGACCTAACCGTGACAGTGAGTCGTGGTATTCATGGGCAATATCCGGCAGGACACCGACAATCATGTATTCGTTGCAGCCGAGCATAAAGGCGATGAACACGAATAAAATTGCTTGGAGACGGTACTTCATTATTAGTTTTCCTCCTTAGTTTCAGATTTTTCGCAACCAGAATATTGTACGGGAAATGGGCCACTTTTACTAGGAAAAACTAACAGAAATTTGAAAAAAGTCAGGAAAAATTTTGGGGCGGCCCGGCATTAGCTACAAGGCCCGCCGTTAATTTTTGTATCAAAGCGCTTGTGCATTATCTGATGAACAAGCAGGGGCTCACCGGTCCCAGTAATACCAAAAGCCTTCAGCTGTCGATCTTGCTGAAGGCTTTTTAACGTGTTCTAATCCTCGTGTAATTATTTCACGAGGTAAATTTGTTCGTCAATCAGGTCAAAGGAGTGGAGCTGCTGGTTGACCTTCTTTAAGTCTTCGTCCTGGCTCAGCTTGGCTTCTTGCCAGAACTTCTTGGAGTCGGTCGCCCCGTCCTTCTCACCGATTACCAGAAAGTGGACGTCAGGGTAGTCTTCGCGAATAAGTTGGAGAACCTCCCAGTCCGTTTCCTGCTTGTCAGGCGCCCAGGACATGATAATAAACTGAACGTCGTTACCGTACTTCTTGACTGCATCAACTGCGTCCAGGCGCTCAATCTTGGTTACCGGGTGCTTACCCGTTTCGTTTTCCCTTACCCAGGCCTGACTGTCCGTGGTGTAAATCTGCTGGGTAGGGTTATTATTCCGCAACCCCTTGGAAATGTAACCATTACCGGCCATCAATTCCAGGACCGGTGCGCCATTAAGGTAGTTCGACAGGGCCTTAGCGAAGGGAGCGTTGACGTATGACCACATTCCGTACGTGTCCTCAAGGTAGTCACGGAAGTTGCGCAGGTCCTTATCGAGCTTGGGCAAAGCTGCGCTGTACTTATCCCATAGGGCATCGCCGTGTGGGTCACCCTGGGGGTAGTGGGCGTTCACTTTTTTAAAGATCGTGTCTTGAATGTCATCAGGGAGGAGTAACCGCGGTAATGGTTGTGGTAGTAAGCCGTTTTTCAAGAGGCGGTCACTTTCGAGGGCGTTATTAATCAGGTACTTGATGGCGGGAAAGTCGTTGAACAGGTCCCGGTAGTTCATCAACCGTTTGATATATGGGTCCTGGTGCACGGTCTGCTGAGCCTTTTTAACCCGCTTCTTTAACTTTTTAAGTTTCTTTGGATTCATTGTTGGTCCTTACTTTAACTTTAGATTCAGCTGTTCCTGCTTGCCATAGAACTTATCGGTATCCCGCCGGTTATTCTTTCCCTTCAGGTAACCGTCAATCAGTTGAAATATTTCGTAACGGTCCTCGCTGGTGAGGACGGTCTGATTGAACGATAGGTTTTTCCCGGAGAAGAATAACTTGCCGAGGTCGAAGTCATCCCGGTCGGTTTTACCGGTCAGGTAGTCCAGACTGACATCAAAAAATTCGGCCAGCTTACGTGCCTCGACGTATGATGGGGTCCGAATTCCCCTTTCCCAGTTACCAATCTGGGAAGCGGTATTGGGCTTTTCGTTGGGCCCAAGGTTTTCGTTCAGGTGCTTGGCCAGTTCTTTTAGGGTGATTTTTTGTCCCTTCCGCAGTGCACGGAGCCTTTCTGGAAACATTCTCTCACACTCCCTTTAGTGTCTCACATTCTATTTTAACAAAAGAAGATTACAAAGTAACGGAAAGTGTGCTAAAATACTCGCATTGATTAAAAAATACGACATGGGGTTAATCATTTTGAAAAAGCAAGCAAGTAAACGTCGCCATCGTCTCTGGCGGTGGCTGGTCGGAATCGTTGTCGTAATTGCCGTGGCCCTCTTTGCGGCGGGTAGTTACTTCTTTAACGTGGCGATGGTTCCTAGTCATAAGTCATTTGTAAACAACTCAAACCGGATTAGTAAAAGTGATCCACTGTATAAGCAGAAGATGTGGTTTAAGCGGGCCCATAAGGAAAAGTGGACCATGGAGTCGGCCAGCGGGCACTACCGCCTAGTTGCTGACTACATTCCAGCTGCCAAGAAGACGACTAAGAACGTCATTATCCTCCACGGCTTCATGGGTAAGAAGGAGCGGATGGGGGAATACGGGGCCATGTTCCACCAGATGGGTTACAACGTATTGATGCCGGACGCCCGTGCCCACGGCCAGAGCCAGGGAAAGTACATTGGTTACGGCTGGCCCGAACGTTACGACGTCCGCAAGTGGGCCAATAAACTGATTGCCGAGAACGGCGCAAATAGCCAGATTGTGATCTTCGGGGTCAGCATGGGTGGGGCCACAACGATGATGACCAGTGGCATCGCCCTTCCGCACCAGGTTAAGGCCTTTGTGGAGGACTGTGGTTATGACAGCCTTGAAGGGGAACTTAACTACGAGGCGGGAAACCTGTATAATATTCCCCGAGTAATTCGTGCACCGTTAATTGGCAGCCTGAGCCTGATCAACCGGGTAAGAAACGGCTTCTACGTGCATAGTGCTAGTGCGACGGCGATGCTTCACAAGAACCACCGCCCGATGCTTTTTATCCACGGCAGTGATGACCACTTTGTTCCTACCCGGATGGTTTACCAGAACTATTCTGCCAGCCGGGGGCCCAAGCAACTGTGGGTCGTAAAGGGTGCCAAGCATGCGGCATCGTACGCCAAGGACCCGCACCAGTATCCAAGACGAATTGCCCACTTCTTAAACCAGTACGTTAAGTGAGGCGGAAAAAATGTTATTGATCTTTTTAGTGATGCTCGTGGCGATTGAGCATATTGGCATCATGCTGATGGAACTGTTTGCTACCCCGGCCCAACAGGCAGAAGCGTTTGACCTGCCGGAAGAATATACCCGTCAGCACGCTGCCCGGGTGGCCTTTGCAAACCAGGGAATTTACAATGGTGCCCTGGGTGTAATGATGATTCTCAGCTACTGGCTGCTAAAGGGACCAAACCTAATCATTGCCTGGCAGATGATGTTGATTTTCGTCATGGTCGTAGCGGTCTTCGGCGGTTTTACCGCCACCAAAAAGATCTGGCTTTTCCAGCTGCTGCCGGCATTAGTAGCATTTTTGGTAACGGCAGATTGCAAGAAATAACTTGAACGAATTTAATGACGTAAATTAAGCAGGAAGATCTCGATTGGTGTATGCCAGT
>NZ_CANCWN010000018.1:0-41145 GCF_947381485.1 Limosilactobacillus avium
ATTATCAAACACCTTTGGAAGTATTCATGAAGTATATTACAGATGACCAATTTCTAATTTAAATTGACATTCCGGGTGTCCAAAAAACAGTTGTCAGATGATAAATGTTGGTTCTATAATAGTTAGTAGCTAATTTGAGGAGGCAATTTGATGAAAAGGGCAGAGCAATTAGAAAAAACTCGTCAAGCAATTTTAAAAACAGCAACGAAGTTATTCTTGCAAAATGGTTTTGGGGAAACATCAACAAGGGATATTGCTAAACAGATTGGGATCACCCAACCGGCACTTTACCACCACTTTAGTGACAAGGAAGTTTTGTACCTGGATGTCATGACGAAATTATCAGGGAAAATTCGTCAAGAGATCAACAAGGTTATGCGTAAACACAAGCTGACGCCGGAGGAACAACTTTTTGAAATCGTCCGGGTCCTGAAGAAGCACCACCCGCTGAGCATCTATGACCAATACAACCAGGCAATGCAGCTTCTTTCTAAGAGTGCCCAGCAGAAGCTGAACATGATTTTCACCATGGATTACCTGGAGCCAATTGGGGACTACTTCAAGCAACCAGCAGTAAAACTCCGGCCAGACCTTTTACCAAAGGAAGCTGCCGAGTTATTCCTGGCTAGTCTTTCCCCAATCTTTGGTACATATCAGCGAATCGGTGGCCATTCCATTACGGTTGAGCAACGGGATAAGCTGATTCTAGACTGCATCATTAACGGCTTAGCTAAGCGTTAATATTTTTAAACTAAATTATTGACAGGTGAACGGGCAGTTAGTATACTAATAGAGTATGTAATTGTGAGTTCATCTGATCCCGGTGATCTATTGTCCATCGGGATCGGCAATAAAACCAAAGACAGTTTTTAAACTGTTTTTGGATTTTTTTTGCCCAAAAGTTGGATTTTGACCCAATTGTAATCAAAATGTAACATTTAAAATGAACCCACCCAACAAATTAGAGAGGTGAACAGTTTGGCCGGACATTTAGTAAAATACGGTAAACACCGTACCCGTCGTAGTTACTCCCGAATTAAGGAAGTTCTCGAGTTACCTAACCTGATTGAAATCCAAACCGATTCTTACAATTGGTTCATGGACAAGGGCCTTCGGGAAATGTTTGATGATATTATGCCAATTGACGATTTCCAAGGAAAGCTTTCCCTTGAATTCGTTGATTATCAACTTTTGGAACCTAAGTACACTGTCGATGAAGCACGTGAGCACGATGCTAACTACTCAGCACCCCTGCACGTTACTTTGCGGTTAACCAACCACGAGACCGGCGAAATCAAGTCTCAAGACGTCTTCTTTGGTGACTTCCCACTGATGACTGACCAAGGGACCTTCATTATTAACGGTGCCGAACGGGTTATTGTTTCACAATTAGTTCGTTCTCCTGGTGTCTACTATAATGAAGAAACTGACAAAAATGGTCGGCCAAGCTATGGCGCTACCTTTATTCCAAACCGTGGTGCATGGCTGGAATACGAGACTGACGCCAAGAACGTTTCCTACGTTCGGATTGACCGGACCCGGAAGCTGCCAATGACTGAACTGGTTCGGGCCCTTGGCTTTGGCTCTGATGACGAAATTATTGATATGTTTGGTGGCGACAGTGAAACCCTGTCACTGACCCTGGATAAGGATGTCCACAAGAACGCTGAAGACTCACGGGTCGAAGAATCCTTGAAGGACATCTACGAACGTCTGCGTCCAGGTGAACCAAAGACGGCCGATTCTGCACGGAATCTGCTGACGGCCCGCTTCTTTGATCCAAAGCGTTACGACATGGCACCGGTTGGTCGTTACAAGACGAACAAGAAGTTAATGCTGAAGTACCGTCTGTTAGGGCAGACTCTTGCCGAAACATTGGCTGACCCTGACACCGGTGAAGTGCTGGCACAAAAGGGTGACACGGTCGACAAGGAAGTCCTCAAGAAGTTGGAACCTTACCTTGACCGTGACGACTTCAAGATGATTACCTACACGCCATCTGATGAAGCGGTGGTTACGGAACCCGTTAAGCTGCAAAAGATCTTAGTTTACTCCAAGACCGACCCAGACCGGGTTGTACCAATCATTGGTAACGGCCACATTCCGTTGGAATACAAGCACATTGAACCAGCAGATATCCTGGCTTCTCTGAACTACTTCTTCAACTTACAAGAAGGAATTGGGAGCACGGATGATATCGACCACTTGGGTAACCGGCGGATTCGTTCCGTGGGTGAACTGCTGCAAAACCAGTTCCGGATTGGGCTTGCCCGGATGGAACGGGTTGTTCGTGAACGGATGTCTATCCAAGACCCTGACACCGTTACTCCACAACAACTGATCAACATTCGTCCAGTGGTTGCATCAATCAAGGAATTCTTTGGTTCTTCCCAGCTTTCCCAATTCATGGACCAGACTAACCCGCTGGGTGAATTAACCCACAAACGTCGTCTGTCTGCCCTTGGACCTGGTGGTTTGACCCGTGACCGGGCTGGTTACGAAGTTCGTGATGTTCACTACACGCACTATGGCCGGATGTGCCCAATTGAAACGCCAGAAGGTCCTAACATCGGTCTGATCAACAGTCTTTCCTCATACGCTCGTGTTAACAAGTATGGCTTCATTGAAACACCATACCGTCGTGTATCCTGGAAGACGCACAAGGTTACCGATAAGATTGATTACCTGACTGCCGATGAAGAAGATAATTACGTTATCGCCCAGGCCAACTCGCCATTGAACGATGACGGTTCCTTCGTTGACGAACGGGTTATGGCTCGTGATAAGGATGAATACGTTGAAACCAATGTTGAAAACGTCGACTACATGGACGTTTCTCCTAAGCAAGTTGTTTCTGTCGCTTCCGCATGTATTCCATTCCTTGAAAACGATGACTCCAACCGTGCCCTGATGGGTGCCAACATGCAGCGTCAAGCTGTACCGTTGATTAACCCGCACGCACCACTGGTAAGTACTGGTATCGACTACAAAGCAGCTCACGACTCTGGGGTGGCCCTGATTGCTAAGAAGCCTGGTACTGTTGAATACGTTGATGCTCGTGAAGTTCGTGTTCGTGAAGACGATGGTTCATTAGATACTTACAAGCTGATGAAGTTCCGTCGTTCTAACGGTGGTAAGAACTACAACCAACGGCCAATCGTCAAGGTCGGTGAACATGTGGATGCCGATGACGTGCTTGCTGATGGTCCATCAATGGAACAAGGGGAATTAGCCCTTGGTCAAAACCCATTGATTGCCTTCATGACTTGGCAAGGGTACAACTTCGAAGATGCCATTGCCATTAACGAACGGCTGGTTAAGGATGACGTTTACACGTCCATCCACATTGAATCTTACGAATCCGAAGCACGGGAAACCAAGCTGGGCCCTGAAGAAATGACGCGGGAAATTCCAAACGTCGGTGACGACGCTTTGAAGGACCTTGATGAAGACGGGATCGTTCGTATTGGTGCCGAAGTTCATGATGGTGACATCTTAGTTGGTAAGGTTACCCCTAAGGGAATGACCGAACTGTCTGCCGAAGAACGGCTGCTCCACGCCATCTTTGGTGAAAAGTCCCGTGAAGTTCGTGATACCTCACTCCGTGTTCCTCACGGTGGTGGCGGAATTATCCAAGATGTTAAGATCTTTACCCGTGAAAACGGGGATGAACTGTCACCAGGTGTTAACACCATGGTCCGGGTTTACATTGCCCAAAAGCGGAAGATCCAAGTTGGTGACAAGATGTCTGGTCGTCACGGTAACAAGGGGACGGTTTCCATTGTTATCCCTGAAGAAGATATGCCGTACATGCCAGACGGAACGCCAATTGACATCATGCTTAGTCCAATGGGTGTGCCAAGTCGTATGAACATTGGGCAGCTGCTTGAATTGCACTTAGGGATGGCTGCCAAGCGCTTAGGTATTCACATGGCAACACCAGTATTCGATGGTGCCACCGACAAGGATGTCTGGGATGCCGTTCGTGAAGCTGGTTTCCCAGAAGATGGGAAGACAATCCTTTACGATGGTCGGACTGGTGAACCATTTGAAAACCGGATTGCCGTTGGTTCCATGCACTACCTGAAGCTGGCCCACATGGTTGATGATAAGATTCACGCCCGGTCAACTGGTCCTTACTCACTGGTTACCCAGCAACCACTGGGTGGTAAAGCACAGTTCGGTGGTCAGCGGTTCGGTGAAATGGAAGTTTGGGCTCTTGAAGCTTACGGTGCTGCTTACACCCTTCAAGAAATCCTGACTTACAAGTCTGACGATACCGTTGGTCGTGTCCGGACTTACGATGCCATCATCAATGGTGAATCAATTCCAAAGCCTGGTGTTCCAGAATCATTCCGTGTGCTGGTTAAGGAATTACAAGCCCTTGGTTTGGACATGAAGGTTCTTGACGGTAATAACAAGGAAATTCAACTGAAGAACATGGATGAAGATGACTCTGAAGTTGTTAGTGTTGATGCATTGGCTAAGTACGCTGAACAACACAACGCTGATAACAAGGACAAGAAGACGGCAAACAAGGCTTCTTCAACATCCACTTCGACTGAAGATAAGACCAAACAAGATTAATTTATAGTTCTTCGCTCATATATTACGAAATAAGGAGGAACATCCTTTGATTGATGTCAATAAATTTGAAAGCATGCAGATCGGTCTGGCATCACCAGATAAGATCCGTAGTTGGTCATACGGTGAAGTAAAGAAGCCGGAAACCATCAACTACCGGACCCTGAAGCCAGAAAAGCAAGGTCTGTTTGACGAACGAATCTTTGGCCCAACTAAGGACTACGAGTGTGCTTGTGGTAAGTACAAGCGAGTTCGTTACAAAGGTCGGGTTTGTGACCGTTGTGGGGTTGAAGTTACCAGCTCAAAGGTTCGTCGTGAACGGATGGGCCACATTGAGTTAGCGGCTCCCGTATCACATATTTGGTACTTCAAGGGGATCCCAAGTCGGATGGGCTTGGTCCTGGACATGAGTCCTCGTTCCCTGGAAGAAGTCATCTACTTTGCTTCTTACGTTGTTCTTGACCCTGGTGACACCCCACTGGAAAAGAAACAACTGCTTTCTGAAGCTGAATACCGTGATAAGAAAGCTGAATTTGGTGACCGTTTCACCGCTGAAATGGGTGCGGCAGCTATCAAGAAGTTGCTTGCTGACGTGGACCTGGATAAGGAAGCGGCCGAATTAAAGGAAGAATTAAAGGAAGCCACTGGTCAAAAGCGGACCCGGGCAATCCGGCGGTTGGATATTCTGGAAGCCTTCATCAAGTCTGGTAACAAGCCAGAATGGATGGTGCTGGACGTTATCCCGGTAATGCCACCTGACTTACGGCCGATGGTTCAACTGGAAGGTGGCCGGTTTGCTACCTCTGACTTGAACGACCTGTACCGGCGGGTTATCAACCGGAATAACCGGCTGAAGCGCCTGCTGAAGTTGCAAGCACCAGGAATCATCGTTCAAAACGAAAAGCGGATGCTGCAAGAAGCCGTTGACGCATTGATTGATAACGGTCGTCGTGGTCGTCCGGTCGCCGGTCCTGGTAACCGTCCACTGAAGTCCCTGTCACACCTGCTGAAGGGTAAGCAAGGACGGTTCCGTCAAAACCTGCTGGGTAAGCGGGTTGACTACTCTGGCCGTTCCGTTATCGATGTTGGTCCATCCCTGAAGATGAACCAAATGGGTCTGCCAGTTCCAATGGCTCTGGAACTGTTCAAGCCATTCATCATGCACGAACTGGTTAAGCGTGGGCTTTCTGCCAACGTTAAGGCTGCTAAGCGGAAGATTGACCGTCGTGATGACGATGTCTTCGATGTATTGGAAGACGTTATCAAGGAACACCCAGTTCTATTAAACCGGGCACCTACCCTGCACCGGTTAGGTATTCAGGCCTTTGAACCAATCCTGGTTTCCGGTAAGTCCATGCGGTTGCACCCACTGGTATGTACCGCCTACAACGCCGACTTTGATGGTGACCAGATGGCCATCCACGTTCCATTGTCTGACGAAGCGCAAGCAGAAGCACGGCTGCTGATGTTGGCCGCCCACCACATTTTGAGTCCTCGTGACGGGGAACCAATTGTTTCACCATCACAGGATATGGTTATCGGTAACTACTACATGACCACTGAAGATAAGGGTCGTGAAGGCGAAGGAATGATCTTCAAGGATACCGATGAAGCTGAAATGGCCTACAAGAACGGTTACGTTTCACTGCAAACCCGGGTTGGGGTCCAAGTATCCTCCTTCCCAGACAAGCCGTTCACCGATGAACAACGGGGCCGGATCATGGTAACTTCCGTTGGTAAGCTCCTCTTCAACCGGATTATGCCAAAGGACTTTGCCTACATTAACGAACCAACCGACGCTAACATTCATGAAGGGGTTGACGACAAGTTCTTCCTGGAACCTGGTCAAGACATTCACGAATACTTAGAAAACGCCCCACTGGTTCCACCATTCAAGAAGGGCTTCCTGTCTGACCTGATTGCTGAAGTCTACAAGCAATACAAGGTTACCAAGACTTCTCAATTCCTGGACCGGATGAAGGACCTTGGTTACTACGAATCCACGATCTCTGGTCTGACAACGGCGATTTCCGATATTCATGACCTGCCTGAAAAGCCAGAAATCATCAAGAAGGCCCGTAAGCAAGTGGCCTTGATCACCAAGCAATTCCGTCGTGGTCTGATTACGGATGACGAACGGTACGAACGGGTTATCGGTGTCTGGAACGATGCCAAGGATGAAGTACAAAACAAGCTGATTGAGCACATGGACATCCACAACCCAATCAACATGATGTCTGACTCCGGTGCGCGTGGTAACATCTCTAACTTTACCCAGCTAGCCGGGATGCGTGGCTTGATGGCCTCACCAAACGGTAAGATCATGGAACTGCCTGTTCTGTCAAACTTCTACGAAGGGCTGTCTGTTCTGGAAATGTTCCTGTCCTCACACGGTGCTCGTAAAGGGATGACTGATACCGCTCTGAAGACTGCCAACTCAGGTTACCTGACCCGGCGGCTGGTTGATGTTGCCCAAGACGTCGTTGTTCGTGAAAAGGACTGTGGTACTGACCGTGGTCTGGAAGTTACGGCCATTACTAACGGTAACGAAATGATCGAACCACTGTACGACCGGATTATGGGTCGTTACACGATGAAGTCCGTCTTTGATCCAAAGACTGGTGAAAAGATTGTTGGCAAGAACGTGCTGATCGACGAAGACATGGCCCAAAAGATTGTTGATGCCGGTGTTAAGAAGGTTACCATCCGTTCCGCCTTCACTTGCAACACTGAACACGGTGTTTGTGAACGTTGCTACGGCCGGAACGCCGCTACTGGTGACCGGGTAGAAGCCGGTGAAGCCGTTGGGACCGTTGCCGCTCAATCAATTGGTGAACCAGGTACCCAGCTGACCTTGCGGAACTTCCACACTGGTGGTGTTGCTGGTAACGACGATATCACCCAAGGTCTTCCTCGTGTGCAAGAAATTGTGGAAGCACGTAATCCTAAAGGGCGGGCAACCATCACCGAGGTTACTGGTGAAGTTGTTTCAATTGAAGAAAACCCAGCAGAACGGACTAAGGACGTTACTGTTAAGGGTGAAACCGACACGCGGACTTACACCCTGCCAATCACGGCACGGATGCGGGTTTCAGAAGGTGACTTTATCCACCGGGGAACTGCCCTGAACGAAGGGTCAATTGATCCGAAGGAATTAATCCAAGTTCGGGACGTTCTTTCAACGGAAGCTTACCTGCTGGCCCAAGTTCAAGGTGTTTACCGGATGCAGGGTATCGACCTGCTGGATAAGCACGTTGAAATCATGATTCGTCAGATGATGCGGAAGGTACGGGTCATGGATCCAGGCGATACTGACCTGCTTCCTGGTCAACTTATGGACATTGGTCAATTCCGCGAAGCTAACAAGCCAACGCTGTATGCTGGTGGTATTCCAGCAACGGCCCGGCCAGTTATCCTCGGGATTACCAAGGCCGCTTTGGAAACTAACAGTTTCTTGTCGGCAGCTTCATTCCAGGAAACCACTCGTGTATTAACTGATGCTGCTATCCGCGGTAAGAATGACCCACTTGTTGGTTTGAAGGAAAATGTTATCATCGGTAAGATTATTCCAGCTGGTACTGGGATGAGCACTTACCGGCACATTAAGCCGAAGGAAGTTAGTGTTGCTGCATACTCCATCAAGGACTTAGAAGCCAAGATGAAGGAAGAAGACAAGCAAAACTAGTTCTGTGAAATTGATAAAAAGGGTTATGGCTTTTGTCATGGCCCTTTTTTTATTTGCGATGAAGAGGGGGAGTAAGGTGGCAAAAAAATATAAAGTTGAGATACCGGCAGCAGCCTTAAAAGAGACGGACTTCGACCCGGGGGATGACCTTTCCTTAAGTGTTAGTCACAAGCAGTTCGTTATCCGGCCGGCCAAGGTGACTGACCAAATACCACAGATCAACATTGCTTTCTATACGGTACCGGCCCTATTAATGATGGTTATCTTCTTTGTATATAGCCGGAGTCTGGGCGTTACCCAGGTGGCCTTAACCGGGAAAGACTATTCGATTGCGAATGCGGGGACCCTGCTGGGCACAATCAGTGGAATTGTGATTTTCGTCATTGCGGCGATTTGGACGAAGGTTAACCAAACGGGGCCTACTAAGGAACTGTATTGGCGAAACCTCCCAACGATTGTGATTGCCTGTGGACTGATCCTGGTCTTTTCATTTTCGGCGGCCTTCTGGTTGCTCGGCCGCCTATTTATGGACGCCAGTTTTGATATCTACACGTCAACCGTGATGATCTTCATGATCCTGGCGGTTGTTAACTACGTGATGATTAACCTAGCCATGACACTAACCACCAGTATTATCACCAATTTGCTGACCATCATGATCATTGGTGGGATGCTGTTTGCGATGCTGACCAACTCAAGTCGGGACTGGTGGAAGCACAACTTCAGCTTCTTGGGGACAGCGGAGAACTCCGCTAATTTCCAGTTCAACGTGACCCTGATTTTCTCCGGGGCGTTGATGTTGACCCTGGTGGACTACCTCTTTGTTAACCTCCAGAAACGCTTTAAGGGACGGCGGGTTCTGATTCTCCGTTGGCTGCTCTACGCGCTTTCCGTCTGCATTGCGTCAATTGGCCTCTTTCCCAATGACCCCCAGTTCCACATCCTCCATGACCGGATCTCGATGTGGCTGGTCTACATTATCCTGATTCTCATCGTCGCCCTTCGGTGGATCCTGCCACGGGTGACTAAGCAGTTCTTAACCCTGTCATACACGTTGGGCGCGGTGATGGGCGCGGAATACATCATTTTTAAATTGACTAACTACCTATCCTTAACGGCCTTTGAGCTCCTGGAATTTGGTCTGGCCTTTTCCTGGCTGCTCTTGTTGCTCCAGAACATTGAGAACCTGGCCAACTTTGGCCACAACCTGTTTATCGTGACGGTTAAGGACGATTCAAAAGAGTAAACTGCACCTGGTGCCGTTATAGACACCAGGGCTTTTTTATATAATATTATTTTTAAGTAAAATTAGAACTACTGCGAGGGCACTAGCCAACCCGGGAAGGAAGGGAATCTTTTCTTTGGCTGGCACCTGCTGAGTGAGGAGGAGGGTGAAAAATGACCCGCACATGATGACATAGAGGGTGGGGTACCAGCCAATGGTGAAAGTCACGACCAGGAGGAATTCCCCGTCCCCAATTCCCAGGCAGCCAATCAGACAACAGCCGGCCAGGGCCAGGAGTAGCAGGGCCGACGCAATCATATTTTCCCATGTCCACGCCTGATGGTGGGTACAAAAGAAGAGAGGGAGTAGGCCCACTAGGCTGACGGGGTAGATAAATTGGTAAAAGTAGTCACTGCTGGCGAGGGCAACAAGGGTGCTAATCGTAATTAAAAACGCTGCGGAAGTCCCAACGTTAGGGCTACACAATAAAGCAGCCGTGGTGCCCGCCAATAGTTCGCAGAGGGGAAAAAAGACGGAAATCGGCTGGTGACAGTAATGACAGCGCCCACCTTGAATGAGGTAACCAAGGATGGGGATGAGCTGCCACCATCTTAGGCGGACATGGCAGCCGTCACAATAGGAGCGTACGGGGGCCCAGGGACGCTGGTGGTTGCCAATTCGCTGACCACAGAGGGCGCCAAAAGAGGCAAGAACGGTTCCAATAAGAAAGTAGTAACTGGCGAAAAGCAAAATAAACACCTCCCTATTTATAAAGAACGGGGAAAAAGCAGAATTAACTTAAAATAACTATCCGTCGTTCATTGACATTCTATTTTGGGCGTGATACTCTATTTAAGGTGCTTTTTTAGCAACGAGTGTCTGTCGTTGGGCAGGCGAATGCGTCAACGAAGGCACATTAATCTAATATTCATCCAGCACTTTTTTTATTCATCAAAAAGAACCACCTGGATGTGTGGACTTAAATTAAGGAAGGGGAAAAATTATGCCAACCATTAACCAATTGGTACGTAAAGGCCGTAAGAGCCACAAGGGCAAGTCAAAGTCACCAGCTCTTGGTTATGTTTACAACACTTTCAAGAAAGAAGAAGTTAAGACACCTTCTCCACAAAAGCGTGGGGTTGCTACCCGTGTCGGTACGATGACTCCTAAGAAGCCAAACTCAGCTCTGCGGAAGTACGCCCGTGTACGTCTTTCCAACCTGATCGAAGTTACTGCTTACATTCCAGGTATCGGTCACAACCTCCAAGAACACTCCGTTGTTTTAATTCGTGGTGGTCGTGTTAAGGACTTACCAGGGGTTCGTTACCACATCATCCGTGGTACGCTCGATACTGCTGGTGTTGAAGGCCGGATGCAATCACGGTCCAAGTACGGTGCCAAGAAGCCGAAGAAGAAGTAATTTATAAGGAGGAGTTAAGTAATGCCACGTAAAGGACATGTACAAAAGCGTGAAATCTTACCAGATCCAATGTACAACTCAAAGCTGGTTACCAGCCTGATTGACCACTTGATGATCGATGGTAAGCGCGGAACTGCTACAAAGATTTTGTACGCAGCTTTTGATCAAATTAAGGAAGAAACTGGCAATGACCCAGTTGAAGTATTCCAACAGGCTATGGACAACGTTATGCCTGTACTGGAAGTTAAGGCACGGCGTGTTGGTGGTTCTAACTACCAAGTTCCAATCGAAGTTCGTCCAGAACGGCGGACTACTTTAGGCCTTCGTTGGATTGTTCAATACGCACGTCTGCGTGGGGAACACACAATGGTTGAACGTCTTGCACGTGAAATCATCGATGCTTCTAACAACACAGGTGCTTCAGTTAAGAAGCGTGAAGATACGCACCGGATGGCAGAAGCCAACCGTGCATTCGCACACTACCGCTGGTAATCACTGTCAATTGAGACCAGTCGCTTAACTGGTCGAAAAAGGGGTGACGTAGTTGATTAATGACCGTCATCCCTTTTTCTAAAATGACGTAATTATTCATATAACCATATTCTGGAAGGAGATACACTCTTAAGATGGCTAATAAACGTGAATACCCACTCGCTAAGACTCGTAACATTGGTATCATGGCCCACATCGATGCCGGTAAGACGACTGCTACTGAGCGGATTCTTTACTACACTGGTAAGATTCACAAGATCGGTGAAACCCACGATGGTGCTTCACAAATGGACTGGATGGATGAAGAAAAGGAACGTGGTATCACTATCACTTCCGCTGCCACCACGGCCGTTTGGAAGGACTACCGGATTAACATCATTGATACCCCAGGACACGTGGACTTCACTGTCGAAGTTGAACGTGCATTGCGGGTGCTTGATGGTGCCGTAACTGTTCTGGATGCCCAGGCCGGTGTTGAACCACAGACCGAAACTGTTTGGCGTCAAGCTGACCAATTCAACGTTCCACGGATTGTCTTCGCCAACAAGATGGATAAGGTTGGGGCTAACTTTGACTACTCCGTTCAAACGATCAAGGACCGTCTGAACGTTACCCCACTGCCAATCCAAATGCCAATTGGTGCTGAAGACTCCTTCGTTGGGGTAATCGACCTGGTTAAGATGGTTGCTTACGTTTACGACGAAGATAAGCTTGGTACTAACTGGGATACTGTTGATATTCCTGACGACATGAAGGATGAAGCTCAAAAGCGTCACGAAGCCATGATTGAAACCTTGGCCGACATCGACGACAACATCATGGAAAAGTACCTTGAAGGTGAAGACATTTCCGTTGATGAAATCAAGGCTGCTATCCGTAAGGGGACCCTGGAAGAAAAGCTCTTCCCTGTATTAGCTGGTTCAGCTTACAAGGATAAGGGTATCCAGATGATGCTTGATGCCGTTATCGACTACCTGCCATCACCACTGGATGTTAAGCCATTCGTTGCCCACGATGCTGATGGCAACGAAGTCGAATTGACTGCCGGTGACGACAAGCCATTCGCTGCCTTGGCCTTCAAGATTGCTACCGACCCATTCGTTGGTCGTTTGACCTTCTTACGGGTTTACACTGGTTCTCTGCAATCTGGTTCCTACGTTCTGAATGCTACGAAGGACAAGCGTGAACGGATTGGTCGTCTGCTGCAAATGCACTCTAACCAGCAACACGAAATCCCAGAAGTATTCTCTGGTGATATTGCTGCCGCTATCGGTCTGAAGAACACCACTACTGGTGACTCTTTGACTGATCCTGACCACCCACTGCAACTTGAATCCATGGACTTCCCTGACCCAGTTATCCAAGTTTCTGTTGAACCTAAGTCCAAGGCTGACCAAGACAAGATGGACAAGGGTCTGCAAAAGCTGGCTGAAGAAGACCCAACGTTCAAGGCTGAAACTAACCCTGAAACTGGTGAAACGCTGATCGCCGGGATGGGTGAACTTCACCTGGACATCATTGTTGAACGTCTGCGTCGTGAATTCCACGCCGAAGTTAAGGTTGGTAAGCCACAAGTATCCTACCGTGAAGCATTTACTAAGCAAGCAAGTGCCCAAGGTAAGTTCGTTCGTCAATCTGGTGGTAAAGGTCAATACGGTGATGTATGGATCGAATTCACACCACTTGAAGAAGGTAAGGGCTTCGAATTCGAAGATGCCATTGTCGGTGGGGTTGTTCCTCGTGAATTTATCCCTGCTGTTGAACAAGGTTTGAAGGAAGCTATGCAAAACGGTGTTCTTGCTGGCTACCCACTTGTTGACATGCACGCCAAGCTCTACGATGGTAGTTACCACGAAGTCGACTCTAGTGAAGCGGCCTTCAAGGTTGCTGCATCCCTCGCTCTGAAGAATGCTGCTAAGAAGGCGGACCCAGTTATCCTTGAACCAATCATGAAGGTTGACATTGTTGTTCCAGAAGACAACATGGGTGACGTTATGGGTCAAGTTACTGCTCGTCGTGGGACTATCGATGGGATGGAAGAACGTGGTAACGCTCAACTGATCCACTCATTCGTTCCACTGTCTGAGATGTTTGGTTACGCTACTGCCCTGCGTTCTGCTACGCAAGGTCGTGGTACCTTCACGATGACTTTCGACCACTACTCAGCTGTTCCTAAGTCTATCCAAGAAGACATCATCAAGAAGAACGGTAACAACTAGTTTTAGATAATTCCGGAAGGGGAAACTTCCAACTTTCGGTAAATAAAAGGATTCAGTATCCGGTTTTCCGCTACTGAATCCTTTTTTATTCCTTAAATTATTCGTAGTTAAACGTTTTAGCGAACAATTTTAGACTTTACAGGATTTATAGTTCGTGATATGTTATAAAACATAGAAATTTGATGAGGAGTAATTAGGAAATGGAAGAAAAAGCACAACTAATGGTTGGTCCAGACGATAAGATTTCGGTGACCGAGGCAACCCTGTTGGGGCTCCAGCACGTCCTAGCGATGGATGTCTATGTGCCACCGATTATTTTGGCAGGGATGCTCGCCATGGGGGCGGCCGACTCAACGGGGCTCTTGCAGGCGACCTTCCTGGCGGCGGGAATTGGGACTATCCTACAAACGGGAATCTTTATGAAGATGCCGGTTTCTCAGGGGCCATCCTTTGTTCCCCTGAGTGCGGCCGCGGGGGTTGTCCTTGCCAGTGGGGGACTGAAGGGTGGCGGAATGGCCACCTTGCTGGGTTCACTAGTTGTGGGGGCCATCCTGTTGATTATCCTCGGCCTAAGTGGCGTTTTTCAAAAAATTATTAACTACCTTGTGCCAGCGGTTGTGGGGGGCACCATCATTACCTGTGTGGGCCTGTCGTTGATTCCGTCGGCCCTGAACGATAATATTTTTGACGCGCAGGGGAACGTTTACCAGAACATGGAACTGGCCGCGGTTACGGCCATCACCTTACTAATCTGTGTGGGAATTAGTATTCGCTTTCCCCGGGTCCAAAAACTGTTTAAGGCCGGCTCAATCGTGATTGCCCTCCTGGTCGGCACGGCAATGAGTGCCAGCATGGGGCGCTTTGATTGGCACTCGGTGGCGGCTGCACCTTGGTTCAGCCTGCCGCAACGGACAATGCTCCACTGGGGAATCCATTTCAACATGACGGCCATCCTGACGTTTATCATTATCTACGCTATCCTGACGACGGAAACGACCGGAACCTGGTTCGCCATGGGAGCCGTTACCAACCACAAGATCACCAAGAAGCAGTGGAATCACGGGATCGTTGGTGAGGGGCTCAGTTGCCTGATTGCGGCCTTTAGTGGGACCACGCCGGTTACGGGCTACTCTACCAATGCCGGAATCATCTCAATTACTGGAGTTGCCAGTAAGCGGGCCTTCATTTCGGCCGGCTGCTGGTTCATCGTCCTGGGCTTCTTTACCAAACTGTCGGCCTTCTTGGCTGCCATCCCGGCACCGGTGATCGGTGGGGTCTTCGCGATTATCACGGTTACCATTATGCTAAACGGGCTGAACGTTATTCGGAACCTGAAGACGGGTGAGAGTGATATCTACGTTATTGGCATACCAATTATTTTGACGATTGCCCTGGTCTTGTTGCCAAAGCACGTCCTCAACGCTTCACCACAGATGCTCCAGTACTTACTGGGGTCACCAATCGCCATTGCGGCAATTACCGCAATCATCCTGAACATCCTGATGCCGCGTCGTCAACGGTTATAAAGAAAGAAAGTCGCCATACCGGCGGCTTTTTGCTTTTCAAAATTCTCTGTTTACTAAGTAGACGGGGTGGACCAGCTATAATTCTTAAGGACTATTAAATGTTTCCCTTAATATTGTTAAGGACGGGGATAGATATATTGCGTATTTTGTTTTACCGCAGGACAAAAACGGTCAATCAAAATTGACTTCAATCCTTCGAAAACTTTATAATAATAACATTATAAAAATATTAACTATTTTTAATCTTACTTATAAAGCTGGTAATTTTATGGAGGTGTCGTGATAAATGGGAAAACAAAGAAGCATTGACACCGCATTTTTTGGGCAGCCTCGTGGATTATCGACCCTGTTCTTTACTGAAATGTGGGAACGGTTTAGTTACTATGGAATGCGGGCCATCCTGATATTCTACATGTACTACGCCGTCACAAAGGGTGGCTTAGGCTTTAACCAGGTAACAGCCGCCTCAATCATGTCCATCTATGGCTCACTAGTTTATCTTTCTAGTGTGATTGGGGGCTGGCTTTCTGACCACATCTGGGGGTCTCGGAAGACCGTTTTCTACGGTGGTGTCCTGATTATGTTTGGGCACATCGCCTTATCTCTGCCCTTTGGCCGCTGGGGTCTCTTTGCCTCAATTGCCCTGATTGTTATGGGGACCGGTTTATTGAAGCCCAACGTTTCCGAAATGGTAGGGAGCCTGTACAGTGATGAGGATAGCCGACGGGCATCCGGTTTCTCCCTGTACCTCTTCGGGATTAACCTGGGGGCCGCAGTTGCCCCTTGGGCAGTGCCGTGGGCAGCTGACGGCTTTGGCCTGGGGCTTTTCCACGGCCAAATGAACTTCCACGCGGGATTCTCACTGGCGGCCGTCGGTATGTTCTTTGGCCTGGTTCAATACGTAATAGATGGTCACAAGTACCTGCCAGAAGTAAGCTTAAAGCCAGAAGACCCGTTGAAGGCTGGACAGGCACGGCCGGTTGTTAACAAGACAATCTGCGGGATCGTTGTCCTGGCCCTTATTCTCGGTGTCATGGGATTAACCGGGAAGCTGACCATTGCCAACGTTATCATGCTGATTACGATCGTTGCCATTCTGTTGCCAATCTACTACTTCGTCTTAATGCTGCACTCCAAGAAGGTTACTAAGATTGAGCGGACCCGGGTTCGGGCATACATCCCACTATTCTTTGCGGCGGTAATCTTCTGGATCATTGACGAGTCCGGATCAGTTGTCCTGGCCCTGTTTGCTGCCCAGCGGACTGTTTTACATATCGGTAGCTGGCACTTTGCAGCCGCTAATTTCCAGACTCTGAACCCATTATTCATGATGATTTTGACGCCGTTATTTGCGGTTATGTGGGACCACCTCAAGAAGCGGCCGAGCGCACCGGCAATGTTTGCCCTGGCTTTGATCTTTGCCGGACTCTCATACGCCTTTATGGCTCTGCCTGGTTTGATTCACGGGACAACCGCTGGCCGGGTATCACCATTCTGGCTGGTGGGTTCCTGGTTTATCGTCGAACTGGGTGAAGTTACTCTTTCCCCAGTGGGACTGTCGATTACTAGTTCGCTGGCCCCGAAGGCCTTCAAGTCGCAGATGATGAGTATGTACTTCCTAGCTGACGCCGCTGGGCAGGCGGTCAATGCGCAGATTGTTAAGTTTTACTCGTCAGCTACCGAAGTGCCTTACTTCCTGACAATTGGGACGACCAGTATTGCGTTTGGGATCTTGCTGTTCTTCTTCGTTAAGAAGATTCGTAGTTTGACCGAAGAGTAAGAAAGAAGGGTGTAGAAGTTGGATAAAGAAAAGTTGACGACCGCGTGGCAAAAGGTAATGACCAAGTACGGAAACCAGGCGGCGGTTGCGATCCAGTTTGTAGATGACGATGAAGTCCTGGCAACTACCAATGCGCCGGCACTGCGCTATGAAACGGCCAGTACTGTCAAAGTAGCTGTTCTAGCGCTCCTGTTGAAGAAAACGGGTGGGCAGCTTAACCCAACCCAGCGGGAACTTACGGAACGAATGATTCGTTATAGTGATAATGATGCGACAACGGCAATTCTGGAAAATTACTTAGGGGGGATGCTTTCACTCCAGTCCCTTTACCAGGATCTGGGGATGACAAACACAACCGCCTCGTCATGGTGGGGGACCACATTAACCGTCCCGAGTGACCAGTTGAAGCTGTTGCGGATGATCTACTGTAACTTGCCTGCTGACTACCTGAGTGACTCTTCACGGGCCTACGTTAAGAAACTGATGGGGGAAGTGGCAGTTAGCCAACAGTGGGGGATTTCAACCGGGAAGAGTGAGTACTACCTGAAAAACGGCTGGCGTCCCGCCAGTGATAATGGTAAGTGGGAAGTACACAGTATCGGTTACGTCCCAAATGAACCAAAAAGCTATATCATTGCTATTTATACCCGTAATAATCGTGATTACGCATCCGGTGTCAGTCTGGTCGAGGATCTTGCCCGGGCAACGCAAAATAATATCTAATATTTAAAGGCTAAAAATTTTTTTAGCCTCTTTTTTTGCTTTAACAAAGAAAACGTTTTTTGTTACAAAATAATTTCATTCAAAATAAATCGATTTAAACACTTGATATGACGGCGATTCTTTAGTATTATGGATAGGTGCTTGAGCGTTGGAGGTAGATTTGCCCTACCCCCATAGCGGTTTAAGCTGCGAAGCGATGATGCGGAAGGTTGCGACACACCCGGCCGCTTTGCCACAGGATGTGGCGGTAATTTCCGCGGAGCTAGTCAAATTTTAAATCTGACGAAGGAGGGAACATAATGGCAAAACAAAAGATTCGTATTCGGTTAAAGGCTTATGAACACCGTATCCTCGACCAATCTGCTGATAAGATCGTTGATACCGCTAAGCGGACAGGTGCTCAAATCTCAGGTCCTATCCCGTTACCAACTGAACGGACTCTCTACACTGTTATCCGTTCACCACACAAGTTCAAGAAGTCTCGGGAACAATTTGAAATGCGGACTCACAAGCGTTTGATCGACATCATTGATCCAACACCAAAGACTGTTGATTCATTAATGAAGCTCGACCTGCCAAGTGGTGTTGACATCGAAATCAAATTGTAATTATTTTTCTACTATATAAAAGAAACAAACTAAAACATTAAAATTGGAGGTGTACTCATGGCCAAAGGAATCTTAGGTAAAAAGGTTGGAATGACTCAAGTCTTCACTGACAACGGTGAATTGGTTCCAGTTACTGTTATTGACGTAACACCAAACGTTGTTATGCAAATCAAGACTGTTGAAAACGATGGTTACAACGCTGTTCAACTTGGTTTTGATGACAAGCGTGAAATCTTGAGTAACAAGCCTGAACAAGGTCATGCAGCAAAAGCAAATACGACCCCTAAGCGCTTCATCGGTGAAATCCGTGACGCTGAATTAGGGGATGACATCAAGGTTGGAGACGAAGTTAAGGCTGATATCTTCAACGAAGGTGAAACTGTCGACGTTACGGGTACTACCAAGGGTCATGGTTACCAAGGTAACATCCACAAGGATAACCAATCACGTGGACCTATGGCTCACGGTTCTCGTTACCACCGTCGTCCAGGTTCATTGGGTGCCATCATTAACCGTGTATTCAAGGGTATGAAGCTCCCTGGCCGGATGGGTAACAAGACTGTTACTATGCAACACTTACAAGTTGTTAAGGTTGACTTAGACAACAACGTATTACTCATCAAGGGTAACGTTCCTGGTGCTAACAAGTCATACGTTACTATTAAGAACTCTGTGAAGGCTAACACTAAGAAGAGCCTGAGCAAGCAACACAATAAATAATAAGAAAGGAGGAAGTAAATAATGACTAGCGTTAATTTGTACAAGCAAGATGGTAGCCAAAACGGCACTATCGAATTGAATGCTGATGTTTTTGGTATTGAACCAAATCAAAATGCTGAATTTGATGCTATCTTGCGTCAACGTGCTTCCCTGCGTCAAGGTACTCACGCCGTAAAGAACCGTTCCGCTGTTAGCGGTGGTGGTAAGAAGCCATGGCGTCAAAAGGGAACTGGTCGTGCTCGTCAAGGTTCTATCCGGGCACCACAATTCCGTGGCGGTGGGATCGTCTTCGGCCCTACCCCTCGTTCTTACAAGTACAACCTTCCTCGTAAGGTTCGTCAACTTGCTATCAAGTCAGCACTTTCCCAAAAGGTTCTGGACAACGCATTAGTTGTTGTTGATGCATTGAACTTCGATGCTCCAAAGACCAAGGAATTTGCTGGTGTAATGAACAACTTGAAGGTTGCTGAAAAGGCACTGGTTGTCGTAACTGACGATGACAAGAATGCTGCTTTATCTGCACGCAACCTTGCTAACGCAACTGTTGTTACTCCTGCTGGTGTTAACATCTTAAACGTTGCTGACGCACAAAAGATTGTTATTACTAAGTCAGCTCTTTCTCAAGTAGAGGAGGTGCTCGCATAATGGAAGCACGCGATATTATTTTACGTCCTGTAGTTACTGAAGCTTCAATGGCTGGCATGGACGACAAGCGTTACACTTTTGATGTTGATTTACGAGCAACCAAGACTCAAGTCAAGAATGCCGTTGAAGAAGTTTTCGGCGTTAAGGTTGTTAAGGTAAACATCATGAACGTTAAGGGCAAGAAGAAGCGTCAAGGTCGTTACGTCGGCTACACTAAGCGTCGTCGTAAGGCAATCGTTACTCTTTCTGCCGATTCAAATGAAATTAAGCTGTTCAACGATGACAGTGAAAACTAATCATTAAAAAAAGGAGGAAAACATAGTGGGAATTCGTAAGTACAAACCTACTACTAACGGTCGCCGGAACATGAACGGTTACGACTTCGCTGATATTACGAAGAACACACCGGAAAAGTCATTATTGGCTCCATTAAAGCACACTGCCGGCCGTAACAGTTATGGTCACATTACTGTTCGTCACCGTGGTGGTGGTGTTAAGCGTCAATACCGGATCATTGACTTCAAGCGGATCAAGGATGATGTTCCTGCAACCGTTAAGGCCATCGAATACGATCCAAACCGGACTGCCAACATTGCTTTACTTGGTTACGCTGATGGTACTAAGTCATACATCATCGCTCCAAAGGGCTTGAAGGTTGGCATGACTGTTCAATCTGGTCCAGATGCAGATATCAAGGTTGGTAACGCTCTTCCATTGAAGAACATTCCAGTTGGTACTGTTATTCACAACATTGAGTTAAAGCCAGGCAAGGGTGGTCAACTTGCACGTTCTGCAGGTGCCTCTGCTCAATTACTTGGTAAGGATGAAAAGTACGTTCTGGTACGTCTTTCATCTGGTGAAGTACGGATGGTTCTGGCAACTTGCCGGGCAACCATTGGTACCGTTGGTAACGACGAACACGCCCTCTTAATTAAGGGTAAGGCTGGTCGGACCCGTTACGCTGGTCAACGTCCACACGTTCGTGGTTCTGTAATGAACCCTAATGATCACCCACATGGTGGTGGTGAAGGTAAGCAACCAGTTGGTTTACCATCTCCTCTGTCTCCATGGGGTAAGAAGACTGTTGGTAAGAAGACCCGTTCACACAAGGCTCGTTCAAACAAGTTCATTGTTCGTGGTCGGAAGCGCGGTCCACATACTCGTTAATAATTTACGTCTAATACCCGAGAGGAGGTACACTAAATGGCTCGTAGTTTGAAGAAGGGACCTTTCGCTGATGCTTCATTACTGAAGAAGGTTAAGGCTCAAGAAGGTTCTGAAAAGAAGACAGTCATCAAGACCTGGTCACGTCGTTCAACCATTTTCCCAAGCTTCATTGGTTACACCTTTGCAGTTTACAATGGTCGGAAGCACGTACCAGTTTACGTACAAGAAGACATGGTAGGTCACAAGTTGGGTGAATTTGTTCCAACTCGTACTTTCCACGGTCACGCAACTGATGACAAGAAGACTGGTACTACTAAGTAAGGAGGGTGAATTAATAAATGGCTGAAAACATTACATCAGCTAAGGCAACCGCTAAAATGGTTCGCGTGCCTGCACGTAAGGTTCGTCTTGTTTTAGACGCAATTCGCGGCAAGAGCGTTGCTGAAGCATTTGCTATTCTGAAGTTCACCAACCGTGGTGCCGCTTCAGACGTTCAAAAAGTATTAAATTCTGCTGTTGCAAACGCTGAAAACAACTTTGATTTAGATCGTGCTTCATTGGTTGTAAGTGAAGCCTACGCAAACGAAGGACCAACCCTGAAGCGGTTCCGTCCACGTGCAAAGGGTTCTGCTTCTCCAATTAACAAGCGGACTAGTCACATTACAGTGGTTGTTACAGAACGATAGGAGGAATGAATAGTGGGTCAAAAGATCAATCCTAATGGTTTTCGTGTTGGAGTCATTCGTGATTGGACTGCAAAGTGGTACGCTGATAAGGACTTTGCTAACTACCTGAACGAAGACCTTCGGATCCGTAAGTACATTGAAAAGCGACTTGCTGATGCCTCTGTATCAACCGTTGAAATTGAACGTGCCGCAAACCGCGTCAACGTTTCAATTCACACTGCCAAGCCAGGTATGGTAATTGGTAAGGGTGGTTCAGAAGTTGAAGCACTTCGTAAGGAATTAAACAAGTTAACTGGCAAGCGTGTTCACATCAACATTGTGGAAATCAAGAAGCCAGACTTGGATGCTCACCTTGTTGGTGAAAGCATTGCTCGTCAACTAGAAGCTCGTATTGCTTTCCGTCGTGCAATGCGTGGCGCTATGCAACGTGCAATGCGTGCCGGTGCAAAGGGTGTTAAGACCCAAGTTGCTGGTCGTTTGAACGGTGCCGACATGTCACGGGTTGAATCATACTCTGACGGTACTGTTCCTTTGCACACTCTTCGTGCTGATATTGATTACTCTTGGGACGAAGCTCACACTACTTACGGTGTTCTGGGTGTTAAGACTTGGATCTACCGTGGTGAAGTTCTTCCTGCCAAGAAGACTGCTAACGATGATGAAGAAGGAGGGAAGTAAAACATGCTAGTACCAAAGCGAGTAAAGCACCGTAAGGTTCAACGTGGCCACATGCGTGGTGAAGCTAAGGGTGGCAAGACTGTTGCCTTTGGTGATTTCGGTCTGCAAGCACTTGATTCTCACTGGATCAGTAACCGGCAAATCGAAGCTGCCCGTATCGCAATTACCCGTTACATGAAGCGTGGCGGGAAGGTTTGGATTAAGATCTTCCCTCAACTTTCCTACACCAGCAAAGGTGTTGGTGTCCGGATGGGTAATGGTAAGGGTGCTCCTGAAGGATGGGTTGCACCAGTTAAGCGCGGCAAGGTAATGTTCGAAGTAGGGGGCGTTTCTGAAGAAGTCGCTCGTGAAGCTTTACGTCTTGCCGGTCACAAGTTGCCAGTTCGCACTAAGATCGTACAACGTGAGGAAGTAGGTGGACAATCTAATGAAAAGTAAAGATTACGTACAAGAACTGAATGGATTAACCACTGACAAGCTACTTGACCGTGAAAAGGAATTGAAGGAACAATTGTTTAACTTACGTTTCCAATTAGCTACTGGTCAATTGGAAAACACTGCAAGTCTGAAGCAAGTACGTAAGGACATTGCACGGGTTAAGACAGTTCTTCGTCAACAAGAATTAAACAAATAAGAATACGAAAAGGAGGATTAGCGCATGAGTGAAGAACGTAATGCACGTAAGGTTTATCAAGGCCGCGTTGTTTCTGACAAGATGGACAAGACCATCACTGTTGTGATTGACACTTACAAGAGTGCCCCAATCTACGGCAAGCGTGTTAAGTACTCAAAGAAGTACTACGCCCACGATGAAAACAACGAAGCAAAGACCGGCGACACTGTACAAATCATGGAAACTCGGCCACTGTCAGCTAAGAAGCGTTTCCGTCTTGTAAAGATTGTCGAAAAGGCTGCTACCCTTTAATTTAGCAGATAACTCTAAAATTCGTATTCTAATTCTTATTTGTAAATGGAAGGAGGACATTAACCGTGATTCAACAGGAAAGTCGGTTGAAGGTCGCTGATAACTCTGGTGCCCGTGAAATCCTTGTTATCAAGATCTTGGGTGGTTCCCGGGTTAAGACTGGTAATATTGGTGACATTATTGTTGCTACTGTAAAGCAGGCAACACCAGGTGGCGTTGTCAAGAAAGGTGACGTTGTTAAGGCTGTCGTAGTACGGACTAAGCATGGTCTGCACCGTAAGGATGGTTCTTACATCAAGTTTGATGAAAACGCCGCTGTTTTGATCAACAACGATAAGAGCCCTAAGGGTACCCGTATTTTTGGACCAATCGCTCGTGAACTTCGTGGCGATGACTTCATGAAGATCGTTTCTCTGGCTCCAGAAGTTCTGTAAGATTTAACCAAAAATAAGGAGGTGCACAATCAACATGTTCATTAAAACAGGTGACAAAGTTCGCGTTATCGCCGGTAAGGACAAGGGTAAGGAAGGTAACGTTAAGAAGATTTTCGCTGCCCAAAACCGTGTTATCGTTGAAGGCATTAACAAGGTAAAGAAACACCAAAAGCCAAGTAACGCTAATCCAAATGGTGGCGTTATCGATACAGAAGCTGCTATTAGTGCTTCAAACGTTATGCTGATTGATCCTTCTACCAACGAACCAACCCGTGTTGGCTTCAAGTTCGTTGATGGCAAGAAGGTTCGTTTTGCTAAGAAGTCTGGCAAGACTATCGACTAATTGAGGAAAGGAGGAATAACTACCAATGGAAAACCGTTTAAAAGCTAAATACGAAAGCGAAATTCGCCCCGCTTTGATTGAAAAGTTTAACTACTCTTCAGTAATGCAAGCACCAAAGGTTGACAAGATTGTCTTAAACATGGGTGTTGGTGATGCTACCACTAATTCCAAGAACTTGGATGAAGCCGTTGAAGAACTTGGTCTGATCGCCGGTCAAAAGCCTCTGATTACTAAGGCTAAGAAGTCAATCGCCGGTTTCCGTCTTCGTGAAGGAATGCCAATTGGTGCCAAGGTAACCTTACGTGGTGAACGGATGTATGATTTCTTAGATAAGTTAATCAACGTGGCCCTGCCACGGGTTCGTGACTTCCACGGTGTAAGCAACAAGGCCTTCGATGGTCGTGGTAACTACACTCTCGGTATTCATGAACAATTAATTTTCCCAGAAATTGATTACGATAAGGTTAACCGTGTCCGGGGCTTGGACGTAGTTATCGTAACAACTGCTGAAAGTGATGAAGAATCACACGAATTACTTGCCCAACTCGGCATGCCATTTGCTAAATAAAGGAGGTTCCACAAATTGGCTAAAAAATCAATGATTGCTAAGTGCAACCGTCCAGCTAAGTTCTCAAGTCGTGAATACACGCGTTGTGCACGTTGTGGACGTCCGCACTCAGTTTACCGTAAATTCCACCTATGCCGGATTTGCTTACGTGAACTTGCCCACAAGGGACAAATTCCTGGTTTAAAGAAGGCTAGCTGGTAAACAAATCACCGACAAAAGGAGGAAAACATCGATGTCTATGAGTGATCCAATTGCAGATTTCTTAACACGGATTCGTAACGCCAACATGGCTCAACACGAATCAGTTGAGGCTCCTGCATCAAAGATGAAGAAGGACATCGCTGAAATCTTGAAGAACGAAGGTTTCATTCGCGATGTTGAATATGTTGACGATAACAAGCAAGGCATCATCCGTGTGTTCTTGAAGTACGGCAAAGACGGTCAACGGGTTATTTCCGGCTTAAAGCGTATTTCCAAGCCAGGACTGCGGACTTATGTCAAGGCTGATGCTGTGCCAAAGGTTCTTAACGGATTAGGGATTGCTATTATCTCAACATCTGAAGGTGTTGTAACTGACAAGGTAGCTCGTGCCAAGAACATTGGTGGCGAAGTTATCGCTTACATTTGGTAATAAATTATATATAGTTAGGAGGTGCACGCATGAGTCGTATTGGTTACAAGGAAATTGACTTACCAAAGGGCGTTGAAGTTTCCCAAGATGGTAACGTCGTAACTGTTAAGGGTCCTAAGGGTACTTTGTCTCGCGAAATCTCACCTTTGATTAAGATGACTGTCGCTGACAACGTTGTTAAGTTTGACCGTGATGAAGATACTAACAAGTTGAAGATGATTCACGGTACTACCCGGGCTAACGTTAACAACATGGTTGAAGGTGTTGTTAATGGTTACAAGAAGGTTCTTAAGTTAGTCGGTGTTGGTTACCGTGCTCAATTCAAGGGCAACAAGCTGATCTTGACTGTTGGTTACTCTAACCCAGTTGAAATTGACAAGCCTGATGACATTGATATCAAGGTTCCTGACAACACAACCATTGAACTGAGCTCTATCAACAAGGAACACCTTGGTGATTTTGCTGCCCAAGTTCGTGCCGTTCGTTCACCTGAACCATACAAGGGTAAGGGTATTCGTTACGAAAACGAACACATCATCCGTAAGGAAGGTAAGACTGGTAAGTAATCTGTTAAACAGGTTAATTAGCCGTCTAATAATAAAAACAAACTATTTAATAAGAGGTGACTGTTGTGATTTCTAAACCAGATAAGAACAAGATCCGTCAACGCCGTCACATGCGCGTTCGCGGCAAGATTTCTGGTACTGCGGAGCGCCCACGCTTAAGTGTTTACCGTTCAAACAAAAACATTTACGCTCAATTAATTGATGACGTAAAGGGTGTGACGCTCGCAAGTGCCTCCACAAACGACAGCGAAGTAAGTGGTAAGACTAAGACTGAACAAGCTAGTGGTGTTGGTGCTTTAATTGCAAAGCGCGCTGCTGCTAAGAACATTACTAACGTTGTTTTCGACCGTGGTGGTTACCTGTACCACGGACGTGTTCAAGCTTTAGCTGAAGCTGCTCGTGAAAACGGACTTAAATTCTAAAGAAAAGGAGGAATAACCTGCAATGACATCATCAGAATACATTGATCCAGCAAAGTTGGACTTAGACGATCAAGTTGTTGCCATCAACCGGATTACCAAGGTTGTTAAGGGTGGTCGTCGGATGCGTTTCGCTGCATTAGTTATCGTCGGCGATCGCAAGGGCCACGTTGGTTTTGGTACTGGTAAGGCTCAAGAAGTTCCTGAAGCTATTCGTAAGGCTCAAGCTGCTGCTGAAAAGAACCTGATCACTGTTCCAATCGTTGGTACTACTATTCCACACGAAGTTATCGGTACTTACGGCGGTGGAAAGATCATGTTGAAGCCAGCCGTTGAAGGTTCCGGGGTTGCTGCCGGTGGTGCGGTACGTAACGTTATGGACCTCGCCGGTGTTGCCGATGTTACTTCCAAGCGTCTCGGTTCTAACACTCCTGTTAACGTTGTTCGGGCAACGTTTGAAGGTCTGAAGCAATTGAAGAGCGCTGAAGAAGTTGCTAAGCTTCGTGGTGTTTCAGTAGATCACTTGGCAGAATAAGGAGGGCACTAATTATGGCTAAAGTTAAAGTTACCTTAATCCACAGTGTTGCCCACCGTGAACCTACCCAACGTAAGACCGTTAAGGCATTGGGCTTAGGCAAGATCGGTAGCTCAAACATTCTACCAGACAACGCTGCAACACGTGGTCAAATTTTCAAAGTTGCACACTTAGTTTCAATCGAAGAAGTTAAGTAATTAAAACTAAATAATAAGGAGGTGCCTACCAAATGAAGTTAAATGAATTGAAGCCTGCTGCAGGTTCTCGTTCAAAGCGTCTTCGTAAGGGTCGTGGCCTTTCATCCGGTCATGGTTTTACTTCTGGACGTGGTACTAAGGGTCAAAAGGCTCACGGCAAGACTCGTCTTGGTTTTGAAGGGGGCCAAATGCCACTCTACCGGCAAATTCCAAAGCGTGGTTTTACCAACATCAACCGCAAGGAATACGCTATTGTTAACTTGACTGCACTGAACAAGTTCGATGACGGTACTGAAGTTACCCCACAAGTTCTTGTTGAAAGCGGTCTTGTTAAGAACTTGAAGAGCGGTGTTAAGGTTCTTGGTAGCGGTAAGCTTGAAAAGAAGTTAACTGTTAAGGCTAATAAGTTTTCTGCTTCTGCAGTTTCTGCTATTGAAGCTGCTGGCGGTAAAACTGAGGTGATGTAATTTGTTCAAAGCCGTCATGAACACCCTTAAGGTTAAAGAGATCCGCAAGAAGATCCTCTTTACCTTATTCGTGTTGATTGTTTATCGAATTGGGGCGGCTATCACTGTTCCTGGAGTTAATGCTGCAGCTTTGCAGGAAATTTCCTCGACCGGGTTAGCATCGATCCTCAATACTTTCAGTGGTGGTGGACTGGAAAACTATTCATTGTTCGCGATGGGGGTTTCCCCGTACATCACTGCTCAAATTGTTGTTCAACTGCTGCAGATGGACATTGTCCCGCGGTTCGTTGAATGGAGTAAACAAGGTGAAGTAGGGCGGCGAAAACTTAATCAAGCAACCCGGTGGTTAACAATTGTCCTCGGTTTTATCCAGTCAATTGGGATTACCGCTGGTTTTAATGCGTTAAGTACTATTAAGTTGGTTAATCACCCGAATGCGCAGACATATTTGACAATTGGTTTGATCCTGACTGCCGGAACAATGTTTGCCACTTGGATGGGTGATATGATTACTGAACGTGGTATCGGTAATGGTGTCTCCATGCTGATCTTTGCTGGGATTGTTGCTCAGATGCCTGGTGGAATCAGACAACTTTGGGATGATCAAATTGCGGGTGAATCTGGTTCGGCCTTATGGTCAGGAATCGGATTTATTGCCTTAGTAATTTTAGCGTTAATAATCATCGTGGCGTTCGTAACTTGGGTTCAACAAGCGGAACGTCGTTTACCAATTCAATATACTCGTCGAACAACTACCTCACCATCGAGTAGTTATCTACCATTGAAGATTAACGTTTCCGGGGTTATTCCAGTTATCTTCGCTGGATCCTTTATTTCGACTCCGCAAACAATCTTAATGGCTTTCCAGCAAAGCCATGGTGGTGATACTTGGTATCAAGTTTTAACAACGATTTTCAACATGCAGTCCGGACCCGGAATTGCATTGTACACATTGTTGATTGTTGTATTTACCTTTTTCTACGCCTTTGTTCAGGTTAATCCGGAAAAGCTTGCAGAAAATCTGCAGAAGCAGGGTTCTTACATTTCTGGTGTCCGTCCCGGACGAGGAACACAAGACTTTGTTTCTGGTTTGTTAATGCGTTTAAGTACGGTTGGTTCACTGTTCTTGGGATTGATTTCGTTAATTCCATTGATTGCAAGTAACGTTTGGAACCTCAGTCAGTCAATCGGACTTGGTGGTACTAGCTTGCTAATTATTGTCCAGATTGCCTTAGACGTAATTCGTCAATTAAACGGGTTAACAATGAAGCGTGAATATATTGGATTTATTCGTGAACCAGAAGGAGGAAATGGCAAATGAGTATGAACCTTGTATTAATGGGGTTGCCTGGTGCCGGTAAGGGTACCCAAGCTCAAAAGATTGTGGAAGATTTCGATATTCCTCATATCTCGACTGGGGATATCTTCCGTGCGGCAATTAAGAATGAAACGCCAATGGGAGTTGAAGCTAAGAAGTACATCGACAAGGGTGAACTTGTTCCTGATGAAGTTACTAACGGCATCGTTAAGGAACGGTTAGCTCAAGATGATACTAAGAAGGGCTTCATGCTTGACGGCTTTCCTCGTAATCTTAACCAGGCGGATGCCCTGGATAAGATGTTGGCTGAGAGCAACCGGCAATTAGATGCAGTTATCAATATTCATGTCGAACCTGACGTATTGGTAGAACGTTTAAGTGGTCGGTTTATTTGTCGCAATTGTGGTGCAACGTATCACAAGATTTACAATGCACCAAAGGTTGAAGGTACGTGTGACGTTTGTGGCGGCCACGACTTCTACCAACGTGATGACGATAAGCCAGAAACGGTTAAGAATCGTTTGGATGTTAACATTAAGTTGAACACACCACTGGTAGATTACTACCAAAAGAAAGGTGTTTTGCACACGATCGATGGTCAACAGGACATCGATAAGGTTTACGTAGACGTCAAGAAAGTGCTCAATAACCTTTAATTAGGTGGGATGCCTTGCCATAGGGAGCGGATTATGCTAAACTAGGCAAGGTTTATCTAGCTGACAGTGGGAAGTAGTCTGCTTTCCACCGTTTTTACGTAATTTCTTGATTAAGCAAGGAGGAACCGTTTCGTGGCAAAAGCCGATGTGATTGAAGTTGAGGGCAAGGTTACCGAAACCCTGCCTAATGCGATGTTTAAAGTTGAACTGGAAAATGGGGCGGAGATTCTTGCTCACGTCTCTGGGAAGATCCGGATGCACTACATCAAGATCTTGCCTGGTGACCGAGTAAAGGTTGAAATGTCCCCATACGACCTGACTAAGGGTCGGATAACGTTCCGGTTTAAGTAATAATTGTTAATCTAGGAACTCTCTAGGAGGATATTAAGAATGAAAGTAAGACCATCAGTCAAGCGGATGTGCGAGCACTGCAAGATCGTTAAGCGTCATGGACGTGTTATGGTTATCTGCTCTGCTAACCCTAAGCACAAGCAACGTCAAGGCAAGTAATTTTATTAATTAAGAATGGAGGTGCACTAAATGGCTCGTATTGCAGGTGTCGATTTACCTCGTGACAAGCGAATCGTGGTCGGCTTAACTTATATTTACGGTATTGGTGATTCCCGGGCTAAGAAGATCCTGGAAGCAGCCGGTGTTTCAGAAGATGTTCGTGTTCGTGACTTAACTCCGGACCAAGAAGAAAAGATCCGTGGTCAAGTTGAAAACATCGAAGTTGAAGGGGACTTACGTCGTGAAGTTTCCATGAACATCAAGCGGCTTCAAGAAATCGGTTCTTACCGTGGCATGCGTCACCGTCGTGGTTTACCAGTTCGTGGTCAACACACCAAGAACAACGCTCGTACTCGTAAGGGTAAGGCGGTAACCATCGCTAACAAGAAGAAGTAATTCAATTTTATAAAAAAGGAGGTTAGTACTAGATATGGCAACCAAAAAAGGTACGCGTAAGCGTCGTGCAAAAAAGAATGTTGAAACTGGTGTTGCACACATTCACTCAACATTCAACAACACTCTGATCATGATCACTGATGTTCAAGGTAACGCTGTTGCTTGGTCATCAGCTGGTGTATTGGGCTTCAAGGGTTCACGTAAGTCAACCCCATTTGCTGCTCAAATGGCTTCAGAAGCTGCTGCAAAGCAAGCTATGGAACACGGTATGAAGACTGTCGAAGTTGAAGTTAAGGGCCCAGGTTCTGGACGTGAAGCTGCAATTCGTGCTCTTCAAGCAACTGGTTTGGAAGTTACTGCTATTCGGGATGTAACTCCAGTTCCACATAATGGTTCTCGTCCTCCAAAGCGTCGTCGTGTTTAATAGGCATTGGTGGGGAACGAGTTTTCCACATTTGTCTTTTCGCAAAAAATACGAACCACGTTTGAAAGGGGTACAGGGATAGAATGATCGAATTTGAAAAGCCAAACATTCATAAAGTTGAAGAAACGGATAACTACGGCAAGTTTGTTGTAGAACCACTTGAACGCGGTTATGGGACCACTCTTGGTAACTCACTGAGACGGGTTCTGATTGCTTCATTACCAGGTGCTGCAATTACCACCATGCAAATTGATGGCGTTTTGCACGAATTCAGTACTGTTAAAGGTGTAACTGAAGATGTAACCCAAATTATCTTAAATCTTAAGAAGGTTTCTCTTAAGTTGAATTCCGAAGATCAAAAGGATTTGGAATTAGATGTTAAGGGACCTGCTGAAGTAACCGCCAGTGATATCCAGGGTGATAGTGAAGTAACTGTCTTAAACCCTGACTTGCATATCGCAACTGTCGCTGATGGTGCTGAATTACACATTAAGATGACAGCTGATAAAGGTCGTGGCTACCTTTCAGCTAATGATAATAAGGCCCGGATGGAAGATCTTCCAATTGGTGTTTTGCCGATTGATTCCATCTACACCCCAATTGAACGTGTTAACTACACCGTTGAAAATGCGCGGGTTGGTCAACGTAGCGACTACGATAAGCTGACTCTGGATGTTTGGACTGATGGTTCATTAACACCAACCGAAGCGGTTAGTTTGGGTGCTAAGATTTTGACCGAACACTTGGACATGTTCGTTAACTTAACGGAAACGGCACAAAATGCCCAAGTGATGGTTGAAAAGGAAGAAACCCATAAAGAAAAGACGCTTGAAATGACAATTGAAGAACTTGACCTTTCTGTTCGGTCCTACAACTGTCTTAAGCGTGCCGGCATTAACACTGTTAAGGAACTGACAGACCGTACCGTTTCAGACATGATGAAAGTTCGGAACTTAGGACAGAAGTCATTAGAAGAAATTAAACTGAAATTAAATGATCTCGGCGTTTCATTCCGTCAAGATGATTAATTGATACCAATTGCAAAGGAGGGAACCACTTCATGAGTTACCGTAAATTAGGACGTACAAGTTCACAACGTAAGGCTTTATTACGTGATTTAACTACCGATTTAATCGTTAATGGTCAAATTACCACTACTGAAGCACGGGCTAAGGAAGTTCGTAAGACTGCTGACAAGATGGTTACGCTTGCTAAGCGTGGCGACCTTGCTTCCCGGCGGAAGGCTGCTGCATTTATCCGTAATGTTGTTGCTGACGTTAAGGAAGATGGCGACAACATTCGTATCCAATCTGCACTTCAACACCTGTTTGAAGAACTTGCTCCAAAGTATGCAGACCGTAACGGTGGTTACACACGGATTTTGAAGACGATGCCTCGTCGTGGTGACGGCGCACCAATGGTTATTTTGGAATTCGTTGACTAATTATTGTTAACTAAATACGTAATAAAGAATCACTATCACTGGTGGTATAGAGCGTTACGATGGTGGGAACTCCCTAGTCTAGCTCGAATGCGGAAACCCCGTGCACCCCAGTGGTAAGTGATTTTTTATTTTAAATTGTTTTAGTGCAAATGGGTGTTCAAGTAGCGTAGTTCACGCTAAAATGGAAATATTAACTGTGAAGGGACCAGTAACTTGGACGGGATAATTTTAAAAGATATTACATATACATACCCAGGCGCCGCGACGCCAGCCCTCGACGGCTTAAACCTGACAATTCCCCGTAACCAGTGGACGACTTTAATTGGGAAAAACGGGAGTGGTAAGAGCACCATTGCTCGTTTGATAGATGGCCTCCTTGTCCCAAGTCAGGGGAGCATCACGGTCAATGGCCTGGCGGTAACGGAGGAGAACCTTGGTAAACTCCACCAACAAGTGGGAATCGTGTTTCAGAACCCGGAGAACCAATTCGTGGGGGCAACGGTGGCTGATGATATTGCCTTTGGCCTCGAAAACCTCCAAGTTCCTCGTGAAAAGATGGCGCCCCTAATCAAGCGGTCCCTGGAACGGGTCGGAATGACCGCGTTAGCCGATGCGGAACCGGGAATGTTGTCTGGTGGCCAGAAGCAGCGGGTTGCGATTGCCGGAATTTTGGCACTGGAGCCCGAAATAATCATTCTTGATGAGGCGACGAGTATGCTTGATCCCGCAGGCCGGCAGACAATCCTTGACCTCATTAATAACTTGCGGCGCGACAGTGGGCTGACCATTATTTCAATTACCCATGATCCGGTTGAAATGGAAATGGCGGACCAGATTGTGGTCGTGGGCGACCACCACGTTATTGAAAACGGCCCAGCAGCTGACATCCTGCAGAAGACATCCTTACTGAGGAAACTTGGTGTGGGTATTCCGACGGGGCAACACCTACGTGATTTGTTGGTTGCCAGGGGAGTAACGGTTCCCGAGCAGTACTTTACGGAAGATGAAATGGTGAAATGGTTATGGCAGCAATTGAGTTAAGCAACGTTAATTTTACCTACCCGAATTCGCAGCGGGGCGATACCAACACCCTCTCTGATATTAACCTTTCGATTGCCGCGGGAAGCTATACCGCAATCATTGGCCACACCGGGTCGGGGAAGTCAACCTTGGTATCGCTGATTGATGGCCTACTTGTACCGTCGAGCGGGCAAGTACAAGTCGGCAGGGTAACGGTGACGAGTGACGCCAAGCAGGCAGACTTGGCCCAACTTCGCCAGCACGTCGGCTTTGTCTTTCAGTTTCCCGAACAGCAGCTCTTTGCGGAGACGGTCGCCCAGGATGTCGCCTTTGGACCGGAGAACCTGGGATGGCCTCCGGAGAAAGTTAAGGCGGCGGTCAAGCAGTCAATTGCCGATGTTGGCTTACCGAAAGAAATCGGTGAGCGGTCACCGTTTATGCTCTCCGGTGGGCAGATGCGGCGAGCAGCGATTGCCGGGGTCTTGGCAATGAAGCCGTCAATCCTGATTTTGGATGAGCCGACGGCCGGGCTCGATGCTCAGTCAACCGACCAGTTACTGTCGTTAGTTGCTAAACTAAATGCAGCGGGAACGACCATCATCTTAATTACCCACCAGATGGAGCAGGTCGCCGCCTATGCGGACCAAGTGGTGGTAATGAACCATGGTCGCCTGGTGACCAGCACTGTTCCCCAGAAGCTGTTCAGCAATCCGCAGTTACTGGCGGACAACCACCTGGCCCAGCCGGTAGCAATCAAGATGCGGGAACGCCTTCAAGACAAGGGCCTTTCCTTGCCCCTCGCCCTAACGCTCGACGACTTGGCAGACCATCTGGCCAGCCGGATTGGGGGTGGGGCGGATGAATAACGCGATTGTGTTTGGAAGTTACGTTCCCGGTAGTTCCCTTCTTCACCGCCTCGATCCCCGGACGAAGCTTTTCTTGTGTGTGGCATACGTGGTATTGGTTTTCTTTGCCAACTCGTTTGTGACCAGTGCATGGCTGACGGTGGCTTTACTGGTAACGATGGTCCTTAGCCAGGTGGGCTTTGGACTTTACTGGCGTGGTATCCGGCCCCTAATGTGGATCATCTTGATTACGGTTGCTTTTCAAATCCTGTTTAGTACGGGCGGGAAGGTGTACTGGCACTGGGGGATTATGTCGATTACCCATGACGGCCTGGTCAACTCACTGATCATCTTTTTCCGTTTCATGGTAATTATTACCGCCTCCACCGTTTTGACGGCAACCACGCCGACCTTGCGGATTGCCGATGCCCTTTCCTGGTATATGAAGCCACTGCGGGTAGTTAAGGTGCCAGTCAACCAGATTACCCTAATGATCTCGATTGCCCTCCGCTTTATTCCCACAATCATGGAGGAAGCGGGGAAAATCACTAACGCCCAGCGTTCGCGGGGGATGAACTTTGCAGAAGGCAGCCTCGTCCGGCGGGTCCGGCGGATGGTGCCAATCCTGATCCCACTCTTCGTTGATTCATTCAAGCGGGCAGAGGAACTCGCCACGGCCATGGAGGCCCGGGGCTACGACCCAGCTGCACCCCGGACACATTACCGGCAGCTTCACTGGGCAAGGCGTGATACCATCAGCCTCTGCCTGTTTGCTGTTGTGACGGTTATTTTATTTGGTTTACGAATTATCTTATAAGGAGCTCTCAAGGAAGGGCTCCTTTTGTTTCGTAATGCTAGCCATAGCAAGCATACTGCTATATAATAATGAGGTATTTTTAAAGTAAATTAAGTTGAGGGAGAAAAATGGAACAGAAGAAACGTTATAAACTTTATAAAAGTGGCAAGCTCTGGTGCTGTGCGGCCATTGCCTTTGCCAGCTTTACCATCGGCACTGCTACCCTGACTGGCACGAGTCATGCTGATACAACCACACCGGTTAACCAAACGATGGGGACCAGCACGAGTACAGGGACCACGACGACTAGTTCAACTACTAGCCAGCCAGCGAAGAACCAGATGCCAGCAACGACACCAACGACGGCCAACGATGTGAACGCAAATAACGGTTACCTAGACCATTCTTCGCTTTCTACCAATCAGCAGGGCCAAACCCAGCTAAACGTCAGTGGTTGGCAAGCCACTGGTCACAGTACCAGTCAACCCTACCGGTACATAATAGTTTATGATAACAGCAGCCAGCAGGAAATTGCCCGCCAGGCCATCACGCCCCAGCGGCGCGACGACGTGCAAAACGCGTACCCTGACGTGGCCGGCAGTGACTACGCGGGCTTTAATGCTAATATTTTGCTGCCAAACGCGGCTTCACTAGCTGGGCACTCAATCAGTGTCATTTCCCGTTACAGCAGTGATCCCCTGCATGGGGAGGGGAACCGGACCGACTTCTGGTTTAGTCCCATCATCATTGATAACCAGAACCGGGCGGTTTTAGACAACATTAGTAGTGACCAGGACGGTAATGTCACCGTCAGTGGTTGGCACGCCAGCAACCAAGCGGCCCAAAAGCAGTACCACTACATCATCGCTTTTGACCAGACACTGAACCGTGAAATCACCCGACAAAAGGTGGTCGATAACCAGGCCCGACCAGACGTCGCCAAGGCCTTCCCAACAATTGCCAACGCTGGGATTGCCGGTTTTAAGGTCAGCTTTAAGCTTACTCCCCAATATGCTAAGGATAATATTGTCTTCCTGAGTCGGTGGACAGCTGACCCGGCCGGTAATGGTAACGGGACCGACTTTTGGTTTAGTGGGGTTACCAAGGTAAACCGGGCAAACCTGGATTCCTGGGACCTTAGCAGTGGGGACCTACACGTTACCGGCTGGCATGCCGATGACGCTTCTATCTTCGCTCCCTACCACTACCTGATTGTCTTTGACCGGACTGCTAACCGGCAGGTATCGTCCCAACGGATTAAGAATATTGCCTCACCAGACGTGGCTAAGGTGTTCGGCAGCGATACCCGGACAGCGGGGGATGCCCGCTTTGACGTTGACCTGGGCAAATTGCCGTTGCAAATGGGGCACACCTACTCAATCGTGAGCCGCTATTCTGACGTCAGCACCGGTAACGGTAACTCCAGCGATAGTGTTGACTATTGGTTGCCAGACTTTACCTTGAACCAATCGGGATACCACTTTGATTCGGTCAATGTTGAAGGGGACCGGATCACGGTTGGTGGCTGGTTTGCTAGCGATGCGGCAACTACGAAAGATAACCGCTTTGTCATCCTCCTCATTAACGGCAAGGAAGTCGCTCGGCAAAAGATTCAGGCAACTGCCCGGCCGGACGTTGCTAAAGTTTATCCGCAGATGTACAACAGTGCCAACAGTGGCTTTGTTACCGCGTTTGACCTGCCTAACAACGTTACTGACCATAACGGCAGTTTCCAGGTCGTCCTGCGCTATAGTGATGCTAATGATGGTGAAGGTAACTATGTCGATGCCTGGTCTGAGAAGTACAACAATAAGATTCTTTACACCAACCGCCTGATTGTCTCGAACGGTAAATTCTACTACCTTGACGGCAATGGTCAAATTGTGCGTAACCAAACCGTCAATGTGAATGGTATTAACCTGCACTTCAACAATGATGGGGCGGCGGATACCGATCTTGATACCTTGCGGACCTTTACTGGTAACCAACTGGCAGCGGACTTGAAGGCTAACCACCAGCTTGTTAAGTACGATTGGCAGAGCAGTGACAATAACTACGCCGCCTTTTCCGTCCACCAGATGGCCCAGCTGATTGCCCGGGGCGATTTGAAGAACGACCCGGCCATTATTGAAAAAGTCCTTAACCGGACATCACTGTTGAACGGGACCGTGGTCGAAAGCTATACGGCTAAGCTGAACCAGACAAACTTCGACGATGCACTAGCCAACTTCATGAACCAGCTTGGTAACCGAAACGTCAATGGTGACTTCTTAGGGGTCGGACTGGACCTGCATACCATGACCCTCGCCTTGCTGCTGATCAACGGTCAACAGGCTAGCCAGCCGGTTGCTACCACCAGTTCTACCCTTCAGCCCGTTGTCCAGGACCTCTTCAAGGATCATGGGGTCAATGTTGATGTTGAAAACGGCCTAACGAAGGGGCAGGCCCTCGGGGCCGATGACCTGGGCAACCTGTTGGCAAACCTCGGCCTCGTCTTGAAGGGACCTAAGGGGGAGACAATTAGCGACGACATCCTGAAGACCATCTTCGCGAGCCTGCCTGGCAACACCAAAGGCCTTGAAGGACTCAAGACTTACACCCATGGTAAGGATAGCTACCACTACGTCTTCTGGCTAGAGGGACAAAGTGCTGAGGATAAGCTAAACAACTTCCTCGCTGCTAATAAGGGCGCCAAGTACGGTGACGCCTTAAAGATCAACTACAGCGCCATCCTAACTTGGGGGGCACCCGTCAAGCCGGCCGTCGACGATGACAAGACACCGGAAAGCCAAAAGACGGTTGACGAGGTTAAGTTGGCTTACCAGACAGGTGGAGAAACTGGGGCCCGTTACGAAACCGTCAAGGTGGAACCAATCAATAATATGAGCCAGGAGACCATCCGGGGAGTGGACGTCTCAAGTTACATTGCCCTGATCAATAACGGGGTTCAGTTCTACGACTTCAATGGGCAACCGGCCGACCTGATGAAAGTCCTTTCTGAAGCGGGCGTTAACTACGTCCGGATCCGCCTGTGGGTTAACCCTTACAATGCCGATGGCTTAAGCTACGGTGGGGGAAACAACGATGAACAGACTGCCCTAGAGATTGCCAAAAATGCCCAAAAGTACGGGATTAAGACCTACCTAGACCTGCAATTCTCCGACTTCTGGGCCGACCCGGCTACCCAAGCGCGGCCAAAGGCTTGGCGGGACCTGAGTGACGAAAACCTGAACACGGAGCTGTACCTGTACAACAAGAAACTGATCAGTGACTTCAACGCGGCCGGAATTCAGATTGGTATGGTCCAACTCGGTAACGAAATTACCAAGGGTATGCTGGGCGTCAGCGAGGGTGGCTCGATTAACGTTTGGAAGGATAACCCGTACGCCACTAAGTTGACCAACCTACTGAGCGCGGCTTCGCGGGCATACCGGGAGGACAGTCAGAATACCAAGATTGCCATCCACGTTGAATCCCCAGACATTGATAACGACCGCCTGATTTTGCAGTCGTTACAAGACCACAACGTTAGTTACGACATCTTTGCTACTTCCTACTACCCGTTCTGGGGATGGGGTAACACAACCAAGTGGGGGAACAACCCGACCATCATCGCGCAGGTTGAACAGCTGGCAAAGGAATTTGGTAAGAAGTACATGGTTGCCGAAACTGGCTGGCCGTTTACTCTGCAAAACGCGGACGGGACAGCCAACAACATCAGTAACGACCCTGGTCACTACCCAGTGAGCCCCCAGGGACAAGTCGATGCCATCAGCGAACTGTACAAGACGATTCTTAGTAATGATAATGGCCTCGGCGCATTTTACTGGGAACCAGCCTGGATCCCGGTTCGTGCCGGTTGGGATAACTGGCAGTTCAACAAGTACATGGGTGAAACCGAAGGAACCGGTTGGGCCTCAATGAACTCGCGTGGTTACTACCCTGACTCAAAGCTGTTCTACAATGGTCAGCCGGCAAGTGGCGGTTCATCCTGGGATAACATTACCCTGTTTGATGACCACGGCCACCCACTGCAGTCGTTGATGATGTTCAAGGGCTTCTTAGATGGCTATACGTCACCTGAAGTGGCAAGAAAAGAGTCACCGGTAACGATTAAGATCAGCAAGATCTGGAATAATACCGATGTCACCCCGGGAGATGGCCTGACAGCTGGGGGAACGGTTGCGGTCGATGACTTCCTAGACGGTCAGTCAGCCAGCCTCCTTACTGGCGATCCCGCTGCTGCCATCAGTGATACCAACTTGACGGCCATTGCTGAAAGACTGAAGGATGGGGTTAAGTCGGCGGAATACGTTGCTGCTAATGGCGCCCGTTACCACTATGAATTCTGGCTTAATGGTAACAATGCTGGTGAAAAGACGGATAACTTTGTGGCTGCTAACCAGGGAGTTAAGTACGGGCAAAACCTGACGGCTACCTATTCGGCTAAGCTAGTGGTGGACGCGGAGCCAGGCGACCAGGCAACGACCAAGTTAAGCCCTCAAGTTGATGATGAAATTTAATTAGTATAAAGGAGACCGGACTTTTAAGCTGGTCTCCTTTTCATATGCTTGTATCTCCGGGGATGACCAGCTAAAATGGGAAGGATAGTTTATGAAAGGAGCGGCAAAAATGTACCGTTACAAGATTACGTTTGCCTATGATGGGGCCAACTTCTCAGGCTTTCAGATTCAGCCGCACAAACGGACCGTTGAGCAGGTCCTCAAAAACGCGGTCAATAAGATTGCCAAGCACCCGGACCCACCAATTTCGGTCATTGGATCGGGGCGGACCGATGCCGGCGTCCACGCTCTTAACCAGGTGGCCCACTTCGACATTCCCTACCACTTAGGTAATGATTCGATGCGTAAGGCCCTCAACAGTATCCTTCCCTTGGATATCCTGGTGAAAAAGGCCGAACTGGTTGATCCTAGTTTTCACGCCCGCTTTAGTGCCCACCGCAAGACCTACCGTTACCGGGTTGACCAGGGTGAATTCGTGGACCCTTTCAAGCGCAACTACACGGCGCACTTTAAATACCCGGTCGATATTGACAAGATGCGGATTGCGGCTCAGGACTTCATCGGGGAACATGACTTTACCAGCTTTGTTGCCTCGGGAAGCCAGGCCAAGAGTAACGTCAGAACGGTGGAGAAAATCACCATTAACCGGGACCCCGTCCGCAATGAGGTTGTCTTTGAGTTTACGGGGAACGGGTTCTTGTATAACCAGATCCGGATAATGGTTGCCTTCCTCTTGGAGGTGGGAAGCGGCCAGCGCCCGGTCAGTGACGTCAAGCGGGTACTGGCGGCCAAGGACCGGACCCAGGCCCGGATGACGGCCCCCGCTAGTGGCTTGTACCTGGTCAGTGTTGATTATGGATCGAATGGCGAAAATGATTGACGAACAATTGAGAAAAAGGTATACTAACACTTGGTATTTCTTTTCCATCTAATAACTCGGTACACTATTATATGTAAAAGAAAACAAAATTGGAGGAACTAATCGTGAGAACGACATACATCGCTAAACCTGGTGAAGTTGATCGCAAGTGGTACGTTGTCGATGCTAAGGATGTCCCAATGGGTCGTCTGGCCACCGTCGTCGCATCTATCCTGCGTGGTAAGAACAAGCCAACATTTACTCCCCACGTTGACACTGGTGACAACGTCATCGTTATCAACGCTGCACAAGTTAAGTTAACTGGTAAGAAGGCATCTAAGAAGATGTACTACCGTCACTCAAACTACCCTGGTGGTTTGAAGGCACGGACTGCCGGTGACTTCCGTGCTAAGGAACCAGAGAAGTTAGTGGAAACTGCTATCAAGGGTATGCTTCCACACAACTCCCTTGGCCACAAGATGGGCTTAAAGCTTCATGTCTACGCTGGTGAAGACCACAGTCATGCAGCACAAAAGCCTGAAGCATTGGACATTACAAACTTAATCTAAGGAGGGAATGGAATTGGCTCAAACTGTACAATACAGAGGTACTGGTCGTCGTAAGGACGCTACCGCACGTGTTCGCTTAGTACCAGGTTCTGGTAAGATTACTATGAACGGTAAGGCAATCGAAGACTACATTCCATTTGCCAACTTACGTGCTATCGTTAACCAACCATTTGATGTTACTAAGACTAACGGTCAATACGACGTTATCGCTAACATCAACGGTGGTGGATTCTCCGGTCAAGCCGGTGCAGTTCGTCACGGTATCGCCCGTGCCCTGCTCACTGTTGACCCTGACTTCCGTGACGCTTTGAAGAAGGCCGGTCTTTTGACTCGTGACCCTCGGATGAAGGAACGTCGTAAGCCAGGTCTGAAGAAGGCTCGTAAGGCTGCTCAATTCAGTAAGCGTTAATATTCGATTACCGCTTCAATATCAGAGATCGAGTTTTACTCGGTCTCTTTTTTGTTTCGCGGTTTGTAAAATTAAGTTAGAAAAATAAAAAAGTCATTTGTGATAGACTTTTGAATAACCACAAACAAAAGTA